>JAKDKP010000749.1 GCA_030453285.1 Propionibacteriales bacterium | reverse complement strand
CGACGCTGTCGTACGACATCATGATCGATGCCGGTCAGTCGGCTCTGGAAGGCCGCATGCAGGCTGCGTCGCGAATGGGCGTCGCGCGCGTCGAAGTGCTTGGGGATCTTGACCCGACCGTACGGCTCCACCGGCGTCGGGAAGTCGATCATGGACAGTCGTCGTACGTGCCGGTCCTCGGTCATCACCTGAGGCCGCGGATCGGCACGGTCCTCCGCACGACCGTGATCGATCAGCACCGCCCATCCCGCGGACTTGCCCGAAGGCACCTTGACGATGTCACCGGGCCGCAGGGCCAGCACCGATTGCGCGGCCTCGGCCCGCCGGTCGGTCTTGCGCTGTCGGGCCGCATCGGCCTCGACGTCGGACACCTGCTGACGCAGCCGCGCGTACTCGGTGAAGTCGCCCCGATCGCAGGTGGCCCGTTGCCACAGCTCGGCGGCCGCGTCGGTGTTACGGGTGATGCCGCGCGCCAGGCCGACCACCGACTTGTCGGACTGGAACTGCGCAAAGCTCTGCTCCAGCAGGGTTCTGGCCCGGTCACGACCCACCCGGCCAACCATGTTGACCGTCATGTTGTACGTCGGCGCAAAGGACGATCGCAGCGGGTACGTGCGCCGCGAGGCCAAGCCGGCGACCGCACGCGGATCGAGCCCGGCCTGCCACAGCACGACCGCATGGCCCTCGACGTCGATCCCCCGCCGGCCGGCGCGTCCGGTGAGCTGGGTGTATTCGCCGGGCGTGATGTCGGCGTGGGTCTCGCCGTTGTACTTGACCAACTTCTCCAGGACCACGCTGCGCGCGGGCATGTTGATCCCCAGGGCCAAGGTTTCGGTGGCGAACACCACCTTCGTCAGGCCCGCCAGGAAGGTCTCCTCGACGCACTCCTTGAACGCCGGCAACATGCCGGCGTGGTGGGCGGCCACGCCTCGCGACAGAGCCTCGATGAAGGTGTCCCACTCCAGTGCCCGCAGGTCCTCGCGGCTGAGACCTTCGATGTGGCGGTGGGCGATCGCGGCGATCCGGCCACGATCCTCGTCGGTGGTGAGTCGTACGTCGGAGGCCAGGAGTTGCGCCACTGCGGCATCGCAGCCCACCCGGGAGAATATGAAGACGATGGCCGGCAGCAGATTGGCTCGCTCCAGGGTCTGCACCATCTCCGGCCGAGTGGGGGTCCAGCGTGGCGCCTGAGACCGACGGTCCCGGTGAGCGGCGCCACCGTACTGACCCGAACCGTAACCGGCGTTCTTCTTGCCACGTCCGCGCCGCCCGCGAGGATTGCGGGAGTCGTCGCGGACCGATCGGGACTCCTGCTTGGCGATCTGCACCAGCGCGTGATTCACCTCGTGCCGACCGTTCGTCTGTCCCGGGCCCGGCTCCTCGACCAACGCGGTGGGGGCCTCATCGGCAAACAGGTCATGGATCTTTCGGCCCACCATCACGTGCTGGTACAGCGGCACTGGACGGCGCTCGGACAGCACCACCTCGACGTCGCCGCGCACCTCCCCCAACCATTCGGCGAACTCCTCGGCATTGCTCACCGTCGCGGAGAGGGCCACCACCTGCACCGATTCGGCCAACCCGATGATCACTTCCT
>JAKDKP010000748.1 GCA_030453285.1 Propionibacteriales bacterium | reverse complement strand
GCCAGGAGGGGCGCGCCGTAGTCCGGTTCGCCATCGGCGCCCAGCGCGTACCAGACCGGGAAGGGCACGCCGAAGAAGCGCTGGCGGGAGATCAACCAGTCACCGTTCAGCCCGGACACCCAGTTGTCGTACCGGTGCTTCATGAACTCCGGGGTCCAGCCGAGCTCGTCCCCGCGTGCCAGCATCGCCTGCTTCATCGCATCGTCCCGGCCACCGTTGCGGATGTACCACTGACGGGTGGAGACGACTTCGAGCGGCTTGTCGCCCTTTTCGTAGAAGTTGGCCTTGCGCTGGGTGGGCTTGGGTGTGCCGTCCATCTCGCCGGACTCGGCCAGCTTGGCCACAATCACCTCGCGGGCCGAAAAGACGGTCTTGCCGGCCATCTCCTCGTACAGCGCGACACCTTGGCCGGCGGCGGCGATCCACTCGGGCACCTCACGCAGGACCCGACCATCGCGGCCGATGATGGTGCGTGCCGGCAACTGCAGCTCGCGCCACCAGGTGACGTCGGTGAGGTCACCGAAGGTGCAGCACATGGCAATACCGGCGCCCTTGTCCATCTCGGCGGCCGGGTGGGCCAGCACCGGGACCTCGACACCGAACAACGGGCTGGTCACGGTCGCCCCGAACAACGCGGCGTATCGCTCATCGTCGGGGTGGGCGATCAACGCCACACAGGCCGGCACCAGCTCGGGACGCGTCGTCTCGATCCAGATCGGTCCCTCGGGGCCACCGAAGGCGATCCGGTGGTAGGCGCCGGGATAGTCCCTGGCCTCCAGTTCGGCCTGGGCGACCGCGGTCTGGAAGGTGACGTCCCACAGCGTGGGGGCTTCGGACAGGTACGCCTCGTTGCGGCCGACGTTGCGCAGGAACGCCTTCTGCGCAACAGACTGGCTCTCGGCAGAGATGGTGGTGTAGAGGGTGTCCCAGTCCACCGACAGGCCGACCCGCCGCCAGAGATCCTCGAAGGTCTTCTCGTCGACGTGGGTCAGCTCATGACACAGATCGACGAAGTTCCGTCGGCTGACCGGCACCTGCTTCTTCGCATCCGGCTTGGCCGGCGGCGTGAAGTCCGGGTCGTACGGAACACTCGGGTCACACCGCACCCCGTAGTAGTTCTGCACCCGGCGCTCGGTCGGCAGGCCGTTGTCGTCCCACCCGATCGGGTAGTACACCTTCTTGCCGGTCATCCGCTGGTAGCGGGCGATCAGATCGGTGTGGGTGTACGAGAACACGTGCCCCACGTGCAGGGAACCCGACACCGTCGGGGGAGGGGTGTCGATCGAGAACACCTCGTCGCGACTCGTCGCGCCGGCAAAGGAATACGTCTTGTCGGCAGCCCACTGCTCGGACCATTTCTGCTCCAGTCCTTCCAGCACCGGCTTCTCCGGTACGACCGGCGCGCCATGGTTAGTGGGCGCTGCGGATCGATCGGGCGAGGGCTGGGTGGTCATGGTGGGCAATCCTACGTAAGGGAGGGGCCCGACCGCATCCTGGTTCGAGCCCGCCGGTCGACTTGGGTACGCCCGAGGTCACGCGTCTAGAGTGACGGGATGCGAATGACTCGTCGGGTGGCGGCCGTCCTGGCCATGATGCTGGTG
>JAKDKP010000747.1 GCA_030453285.1 Propionibacteriales bacterium | reverse complement strand
CGTTGGACGATGGAGTTGGGATTGGGCGCATCAGTAGCACTGCCGGGTCGACCATCCCAAGCGGCCAGCACAACGCCGCTGCCGAGGTAGGCCAGGGCGGGGATCCGATAGAAGAGGTTGGCCGAGGTTCGGTCGGCGGCAAGATTCTGTTCGCTGTACGTACCGGGCGGATCGGTGGGGACACCGGGGGGTGCCGCACTCGCCGGTACGGTCAGCACCAAGCTGAGAGCGGCAACCAATCCGGCGGCCAGGATGGAGCGGGACGGTTCGCGCATATGAGGACTCCTCGGGTGCTCAGGCGCCGACGGTGGCACCCTGACACGGGAAGGTAAGACATCAGACGTCTGCTGTCCAGCTCACCGCGTCCATGGCTGAGAACCCGCCTCGAAGGCCGACCCCCGTTCGGCGAGCAGGGCATAGATCGAGTGCTGGATCGTCTCGCGCACCTGATCGGTCACGTTGAACACGACCATCGGATCGTCGGCGGCCCCATCGGGGTGGCGGTCGGTCGGGATCGGTTCACCGAACTTGATCATCCACTTCGACGGCAACGGAATGAGACCCAGCGGGCCCAACAGCGGAAACAGTGGGGTGATCGGAAAGTACGGCACCCCCAAGGCCCGAGCCAGTCCCGGCAAGCGTCCCAAGATCGGATAGATCTCCTCCGAACCCACCACCGAGGTCGGAATGATCGGCACCCGCGTCCGGATCGCGGTCGACACGAACCCGCCGCGACCGAACCGCTGCAGCTTGTAGCGCTCGCTGTACGGCTTGCCGAGACCCTTGAACCCTTCCGGAAACACCGCCACCAGATGTCCGCTCTCGAGCAGCCGGGTCGCGTCGGGCTGACACGCCAAGGTCGTCCCGGTCCGGCGAGCAAGATCACCGGAGAAGGCGGTGTCGAAGATCAAGTCCGCGCCGAGCATCCGGACGTGGCGGCCGATCGCCTCGTGCACCATCGCGTGCACCACCATTCCGTCCAAGGGAAGGGTTCCGGCGTGATTGCCGACCAGCAGCGCCGGTCCATCCTGCGGCAGATTGTCCACACCACGCAGTTCCGTACGGAACCAGTGCCTGGCCAATGGTCGCAACATCGGCAACCAGATCCGGGTGGTGAATTCGGGATCGAAACCGAACTCGTCGACCACGTACGCCCCGGTCAGCCGGCCTCGGATGAAGGCAGTGATCTCGTCGATCGTGCCCTCCCACTGGACACCGGCCCGCCGGCCGAGCTCCACCAGTCGATCCACCGGATCACTCATCGATGACCACCACGTTCGGCGACGGCGTTCCGGAATCGCCGAGCCAGCCCGGCTGCGCCGGCGAGACCGCGGTCCACCCGCTCCGACGACAGCGCGCCGGCCGGCACGGAAGCGGCGAACTCGGCAAAGGCTTCCCGTGTGGTGTGGCGTACGCGGAATCCCGACGCCTGCGTGAAGCGGGAAACATCCATCACGCGCCCGTGGGTGAGGGCGTCCCAGTCGTCGGATGCGAACCGGACCAACCCCGTACGACGAACAGCCGGCATCGACCACGACAGCGACTGCCGCGGTACACCCACCGACGGGCGACCAAGAAAGCCGAGGGCCTGATTGAGGGTGATC
>JAKDKP010000746.1 GCA_030453285.1 Propionibacteriales bacterium | reverse complement strand
CACCACCGCGACGACAACCACCACCGCGACGGCCACGACGACCGCAACAGCCACCAGCACTGCAACGGCGACCGCCACTCAGACGGTCACGGCCGAGTCGCCCGTGCTGCCGATTCGCGGGGAGTGCCCTGCCGCCGCCCCGATCAAGGGGGACCAGACCTCAATGACGTTCTTTCCGCAGGACAGCCAGTACTACAACCAGGTTCAGGCCACCCACTGTTTTGCCTCGTCGTCCGAGGCCACGGCCGCCGGCTTCAACCCTGCGCCACAGTGAACACCCAGCCTCCCGACGACCTCTCGGGTCAGGAGTTCAGACGATAGACGTCGAAGACTGACGGCACGTGGCGTACAGCCCGCAGCACATGATCAAGATGGGTCGGATCACCGGTCTCGAAGGTGAACTTCGCCTTGCAGACCTGATCCTTGCCGGTGGTGAGACTGGCCGACAGGATGTTCAGGTGCTCGTCGGCGAGGGTGTTGGTGATGTCGGAGAGCAGCCGGGCCCGGTCCAACGCCTCCACCTGGATCGCCACCAGGAAGGCCCGCTGGGCGGTCGAGGACCACTCCACCTCGACCAGACGCTCCGGGGATCGGGCCAGGTCGGCGGCGTTTGTACAGTCCCGCCGATGCACCGACACCCCTGACCCGCGGGTGACGAAGCCCAGAATGTCGTCGCCGGGCACCGGCGTACAACACTTGGCCAGCTTGACCCACAGATCGGAGGATCCGACCACCCGTACGCCTGGATCGTCATGCCGGATCGGCCGGCGACGCGTCGGTACGTGATCCTCGGCAGCCACCTCGGTGACCGCGGCCTCGCCGCCCTCACTGTTGATCAAGCGGGCCACGACCGCCTGGGCACCGACCGTGCCGTCACCGATCGCCTTGTACAGCGCGGTCACGTCGTCGAAGCGGAAGTGGCTGGCGACCACCGTCAGGTGTTCAAGGGTGAGGAGTTGGTGGACCGGAACGCCGGTACGACGCAGCGCCTTGGCCAGCGCCTCCTTGCCCAACTCGACAGTCTCCTCGCGACGACTGCGCGAGAAGTAGTGTTTGATCTTGTTGCGTGCTCGTGGACTCTTGACGAAGTTGAGCCAGTCGCGGCTCGGCGCAGCATCCTCCGACTTCGAGGTGAGCACCTCCACCGAGTCGCCGTTGGTGAGTTCGGAGTCCAGCGCGACCAACCGACCGTTCACCCGGGCACCAATGCAGCGTTCCCCGACCTGGGTGTGGATCGCGTACGCGAAGTCGACCGGCGTGGCACCCTGAGGCAGCGCCATCACTTCGCCCTTGGGTGTGAACACGTACACCTCGGAGGAGTTGATCTCGAAGCGCAGGGAGTCGAGGAACTCACCGGGGTCATCAGTCTCGCGTTGCCACTCCTGGATCTGCCGCACCCAGGCAAGGTTTTCTGCATCCGTGCCGATCGGGGTGGCGGCGCCCTTGGCCTCCTTGTACTTCCAGTGAGCGGCGACACCGTACTCGGCCCGGCGGTGCATCTCGCCCGTCCGGATCTGCAGTTCGACCGGCTTGCCCTCGGGGCCGAGCACCGTGGTGTGCAGGGACTGGTACATGTTGAACTTCGGCATCGCGATGTAGTCCTTGA
>JAKDKP010000745.1 GCA_030453285.1 Propionibacteriales bacterium | reverse complement strand
ATAGGGGATTCGAACCCCTGAGGGCTTGCACCCAACCCGCTTTCCAAGCGAGCGCCATAGGCCACTAGGCGAATCCTCCGCCGTGCAGGCTACCGTGTCTGGCCCTGCTCGGCGAACCGAGCGCGCGAGGATGGCAGGGTGGAGTTCACCCGGCGTCTGCCGCGCCGTCACCGTACGGGCCTAGCTTTTCGGACAGCCCGGCGACCGCAGGGCAGTCACAGCCACACCCAAGGAGCGTCATGACCGAGCATCCCATCGGCCGTCGTACCGTCCTCGCCGCCGGTGGTCTCGGTGCCCTCGGCGCCGCCGTTCCCACCCGGTACGCCGCCGGAGCAGGTGATCGACCGGCGGAAACGGTTGAGCCGGTCACCGAACCCAAGCTGAAGTTCGGCAGCGACGGTCGGTTCAAGATCATCCAGTTCAACGACACCCAGGACGATGAGCAGACCGATCGTCGCACGGTCGAGTTGATGGAGCGGGCGTTGGACGAGGAGCAGCCCAACTTCGTGGTGATCAACGGCGACGTGATCACCGGCGGCTGCGCGTCCGGGCTGCAGGTGAAGCAGGCGATCAACAATGTGGTGTGGCCGATGGAGAGTCGGCGCATCCCGTGGGCGGTCACGTACGGCAACCATGACGAGGACTCCAAGCCCGAGTCAGGTTGGGACGAGGCGCGGATGCTCGCCTTCTACCAGTCGTACGAATACAACCTGAACGCCGACAACACTCCGGGTGTCACCGGCACCAGCAATTCGTTGATCACCGTCGGTGCGCGTCGTGGCAGTCGGGCGACGTTCGCGTTGTGGCTGATCGACTCCGGTCGCTATGCCCCCGACACGATCAACGGGCAGAACTTCGATGGCTACCCCGACTGGGACTGGATCCGGGCCGACCAGGTCGCGTGGTACCGCGACAACTCCGTCCGGCTCGAACTGCGGAACAGGCGCAAGATCCCCGGCCTGATGTTCATCCACATCGCCCTGTGGGAGCACCGGTTCATGTGGTGGGGCAGCGTGGACGGTCGGACCTCGGCCGATGCCGCCCGCGGCAAGGCCCGGCACGGCATCGTCGGAGAACGCAACGAGGACGAGTGCCCAGGGCCGTTCAACTCCGGGATGTTCAACGCGATCCTCGAGCGAGGTGACGTGCGGGGTGTGTTCGTCGGTCACGATCACGTGAACAACTACGTCGGCGACTACTACGGAGTCCAACTCGGGTACGGCCCGGGTACCGGCTTCGGCGCGTACGGCCTGGAGGGCGCCGAGCGCAACCGGCTCCGGGGCGGACGGGTGTTCGAGCTGACCGAGACCGGGGGTGGCGTTGCGATGACCACCCGCTTGGTGACGGCCAAGGAGTACGGGATCGATCTGACCGCCAACGACCAGCCGATGGAACCGACCCCGTTGGCGCGGGCCCAGCAGCAGGGCTGACCGGGTTGGCACGGTTTCGAGGGTCGGCCTAGACTTGGCCGAAGTCCCCCGCGTGGCGTCATCTCGCCCAACTCCCCCAGGGCCGGAAGGCAGCAAGGGTAAGTGAGCTCTGATGGGTGCGCGGGGGACCCTTCATGTCCGCCCCCCCTCGGCGGCCGCGGGGGCACCCCCCACCC
>JAKDKP010000744.1 GCA_030453285.1 Propionibacteriales bacterium | reverse complement strand
TTATCCTGCACTACCGGGCCATCCTGACCGGCAGCCCGCAGACGCCGGGCGTGGTCTGAGCGGGCCCGGCAGCACCAGCAGAGCGTTAGGCCAGCAGCGTGGGCTTGAGCTGCTGGATGCGACCGAGCAGACCGTTGATGAACTCCGGGGAGTCATCCGTGGAGAAGATCTTGGCCGTCGCGACGGCCTCGGCGACTGCGACGGCGTCGGGGACATCGTCGTTGTACAGCAGTTCCCAGGTGCCCAGGCGCAGGATGGTCCGGTCCACGGATGGCATCCGGTCCAGAGTCCATCCCTTGGCGTACGTGCTCAGGATCTCGTCGATCCGTTCACCGTGGGCGATGACCCCTTCGATCAGCGTCAACGTGTACTCGTTGACGGTGATGTCGGTGGTCTCCCGGCGCAGCCGCATCGCCTCCAGCGGCGAGACGTCCCGCTGTTCGGCCTCGAACAGGACGTCCAGCGCCCGTCGCCGGGCCTTGGTGCGGGCACTCACTAGTTGACACGCCCCAGGTACTCGCCGGTGCGGGTATCGACCTTGACCGTGGTGCCCTGTTCGAGGAACAGCGGGACCTGGATCTCGTACCCGGTCTCCACGGTGGCCGGCTTGGTGCCGGCGGAGGAGCGGTCGCCCTGCAGGCCGGGCTCGGTGTAGGTGATCTCCAGGGCCACGGACGGTGGCAGCTCGACGTAGAGCACCGCGCCTTCGTGCATGGCTATGGTGACGATCTGGGACTCGAGCATGAAGTTGGCGGAGTCTCCGACGACCTTGCCCTCGACGGTGAGCTGGTCGTAGTCGGACGTGTTCATGAACACGTAGTCCACCCCGTCCTGGTACAGGTACTGGTAGTCGCGGCGGTCCACGGTGGCGGTTTCGATCTTGAGGCCGGCGTTGAAGGTCTTGTCCACGGTCTTGCCGGAGAGCACGTTGCGCATCTTAGTGCGGACGAAGGCGCCGCCCTTGCCGGGCTTGACATGCTGGAACTCGGTGATGGTCCACAGCTGGCCGTCGATCTTCAGGACCGTGCCGTTCTTGATGTCGTTAGTCGTAGCCACAGGTACTCTCTCTGTCTATTCCCGGTCCGGACCCGAGCGCGCCATGTTCTGGCGGTGCGGCGGTCCAGGGCGCAATTGTCAAAAAACCATAGCCATTCTAACGTACTGGCGGGGCCTTGGCCTGCGCGACCGCCAGCGACCGGCGGGAGATCTCAATACGGAACGCCTCGTCTCCGGCCGCAGTGCGCAGCTCCAGGGCACGGCGAAACCGGGTCACGGCAGCATGGTGGTCCCCCACGGTGTGATAGAGAACGCCGAGCTGCTGCTGTAGGACCGCCTCGTGGTCGCTGTCCTTGAACTCGGCGATGAGGCTGCGCAACCGCTTGATGGCACGCTCCGGGTCTCCGCTGGCGCGCACGACGTCGGCGTCGACCACGCGCATCGGGAAGTTCCTCGGGTCGACCAGGCGGGTCTCGGCGACCAGCTCAGCGGCTGCTGCGACATCGCCGCGGGCCACGTGGATCATGACCTGCTCGACGGGGTTGGCGGTGGCGAAGGCCTCGCGTGCCGCCGCGTCGTCGACGACTTGTGCAAGCAGCGTTTCGGGGTCGAT
>JAKDKP010000103.1 GCA_030453285.1 Propionibacteriales bacterium | reverse complement strand
TCACCGGGCGGGTCGTCGCCCAGTTGGAGGCCGGCGAGATTCCATGGCGTCCGGGCGCCCTCGAGCTGCTGGCCGAGCTCCAGGAGCGCGGCGTTCCCTGCGCGCTGGTGTCGGCCTCGTACCGTCGCATGCTGGACGTTGTCGTACGAAGGCTGCCGGTTGGTCGCTTCGATGCCGTGGTGTCGGGCGACGAGGTCACCCACGGCAAGCCGCACCCCGAGCCGTACCTGACCGCCGCCGCGGCACTCGGTGTCGATCCCACGCAGTGCGTGGTGATCGAGGACTCCGGCCCGGGCAGTGCCTCGGGCAATGCCGCCGGTGCACTGGTGCTGGCGGTCAAGAACATGGTCGACATCCCGACGAACGATCGCCGACTCCACCTGGACACCTTGTCGGGCGTCACCGTCGATCGGGTGCAGGCTTGGCTGGCCGATGCATGAACGGCGCCGACGGTGGGGCGTCGTCGTCGGCCTGATGGCGGCTCTGCTGCTGCAGGCCTGCGGTGTGGAGCAGACCCCCAAGGTCCCGGTGCCGGTGCAGACCCCGCGCAGGCCGTTCACGGTGGGCACCACCGACCGGATCACCGCAACCGATCCCGCCGCCATCACCGATCAGGCCTCGGCGATCATCGCCTACAACGTCTTCCAGCGGCTGACCAGCTCCGGCGCCAACGCCGACGACAAGCCACTCGACGCCGCCAAGGACTGCCTGTTCGATGCCCAACAGGTCTTCACCTGCGTGCTCAACGACGGCCTGACCTTCTCCAACGGACACGCCCTCACCAGCAGCGATGTGAAGTTCAGTCTTGAACGGGCGATCCGACTGGCCGTGCCGAACTCGTCGGCGACCCAGTTGAGCAGCATCCGCAAGATCGAGACACCCGACGAACGGACCATTCGGATATTCCTCAACCGCGTCGACAACCAGATATGGTTCGCCCTCGCCTCCCCGGCTGCCTCGATCGTCGACGAGGAGATCTACGATCCCGACCAGTCGCGCGCAGTCACCGATCCGGTGTACGGGTCCGGCCCGTTCATGATCAACTTCTTCTCCGACGAAGAACTCCAGCTCGGCCGCAACCCCAGCTACCGTGGGCCGACCGGAGCCGGGGTGGGCGGCCTCACCCTCAAGTCCTACGACTCCTCGTCGGCGGTGGAAACAGCGATGGCCGAGCACAAGGTCGACGTGGTGTGGCGCGGGTTGAGCGAGGCCGCTCAGTTGCGGTATGCCAACCAGGTCGCCAGCCGTCCCGAGCAGAACACCGACGACGGATTCGGACGCCTCGTGCTTCCGGGCGCCCGAGTCCAGGAACTGTGGTGGCAGCCGCCGTCACCGAATCGCGCCAACGGCGACCTGCGCCGAGCGGTGTCGTCCGCGCTGCAGGAGGATCGGGTCTCGACGTCGCTGGTGCCGCTGGGGTTGGGCGCCCATGTGGAGGCCTTCGATGTTGGACCGGCGAAGGACCCCAAGATCACCTGGAAGCAGCGCATCGGGCTGACCCTCGCGTACGACCCGACCGTCCCGGACGCCGCAGACCTGGCCAACCAGATCCGGGGCCGGTTGGAGGACACCGGCGGGCTGAGTGTCCGCCTGGTGAAGGCGACTCCGGCGACCTCGGCCGAATCCGATCTGGCCCTGGTGGACCGCAAAGCCTGGTCCACCACCCCGCTGGCGTGGCTGCAGCCATATCTGGATGATCCGGTGCAGCGCTCCAAGGTGCGTCAGGCCGAGAACACCTACCGGGCGACCGGAGTCGCCGACGCCGCCGCAGCCACCGCCGCCATCACCGATCTGCAGGAACGGGCGGCCACCGACCTGGTGATCCTGCCGATCACCCAGTCCGACGAATACGTCTACCTCGACGCGGAGACCCGCTGGTCCACCTCCGCGTTGGCGCCCGGAGGGCACCTGGCCCTGTGGGGATTCACCGAGGAGTGAACGTGACCCAGACATCCCCAACCGAAGCATCACCGAATCCCACCGGGGAGCCGGAGGGTCCGACGCGTGACCTGTCCGGGGTGCGGCGCGGCCCCCTGATCGCCGGCGAGCGGGTGACGATCACCGACCCCAAGGGTCGCCGGCATTCGATCCTGCTGGCCGAGGGGGCAACCTTCCACACCGCCAAGGGAGCGATCAGTCACGACGACCTGCTCGGGGGGCCCGAGGGAGTGGTGGTGACCAGCGTCGGCGGCACGAAGTACCTCGCGCTGCGTCCGCTGATGTCGGACTACACCGTCTCGATGCCGCGGGGTGCGGCTGTCGTCTATCCCAAGGACGCCGCCCAGATCGTGATGGGGTGTGACATCTTTCCCGGTGCGCGGGTGGTGGAGGCCGGGGTCGGTTCCGGGGCACTGAGCATCGCGCTCCTGCGGGCCATCGGGCCGACCGGCCGACTGCTCTCGTACGAGCGACGCGCCGATTTTGCCGAGATCGCCGAGCGCAACGTCGACAACTTCCTGGGCGGACGCCATCCCGGCTGGGAGGTCCGGGTGGGAGATCTGGCCACCGATTTGGGCGAGGACGCGGTCGACCGGGTCGTGCTGGACATGCTGGCGCCCTGGGAGTGCATCGAGGCCGTTGGCGGGGTGCTCGAACCGGGCGGCCTGGTGTGCTGCTACGTGGCCACCACCACCCAGCTGGGTCGCACGATGGACACCATCCGCGCCCACACCGGATTCACCGAACCGACTGCTGCCGAACACATCGTCCGCGACTGGCACGCCGAAGGGCTGGCGATCCGACCCAACCACGCCGGCATCGGCCACACCGGCTTCCTGGTGACCGCGCGCCGGCTGGCACCGGGGGTGGTGACCCCGGCCCGCAAGCGGCGCCCCTCGCCCGGTGCGTACGGGCCGGACTACCACGGCCCCCGTCCGCCGGGTGTGGTGAGCGATCCGGCTGGGGAGTGACCTGTCGGGTGCGCGGATCTCGGGACACCGCGCAGGTAGGGTCGAAGGATGGACGATCAAGAGGCACGCATCGCGGAGCTGACCGCTGAGGTGGAACGGCTGCACGGCCGGGTCCAGCGACATCCGGGTGAACTCGCCACGATCGAACGTCGACTGAACGAGGCGCGGCAGGAGGCCAGGTCGGCGACGGCCACCAAGGAGCGCCTGGTCGACACCTTGCGCGAAGCCAGGGACCAGATCGTCTCACTCAAGGACGAGGTGGACCGTCTCGCCCTGCCGCCGGTCGGTTTTGGCACCTTCATCGCCCACGTCGGGGAGGGGACTGCCGATGTGCACACCGGTGGCCGCAAGATGCGCGTCACCCTCGGCAGCACTTTTGATCATGAACTCCTGCGGCCCGGCCACGAGGTGATCATCAACGAATCGATGAATGTCGTCGGTGTGGTCGGGCAGGAGACCGTCGGTGAGCTGTGCCACCTCAAGGAGGTGCTGCCCGAGGGGGATCGGGCCGTGGTCACCGGTCACGGGGACGAGGAGGTGGTGGTCCGACTGACCCACGAATTGCAAGCCGAACGGCTCCGTCCGGGCGATGCGGTCCTGGTTGACCGTCGCGTCGGCTTCGCCCACCAGCGTGTGGCGATCTCCGACGTCGAAGATCTCGTCCTGGAGGAGGTGCCCGACATCGGCTACGAACAGATCGGCGGACTGGGCAGCCAGATCGAGGCGATCACCGACGCCGTCGAGTTGCCCTTCCTGCATCCGGACGTGTTTGCCGAGCACCGGCTCAAGCCGCCGAAGGGGATCCTGTTGTACGGGCCGCCCGGCTGTGGCAAGACCATGATCGCCAAGGCGGTGGCGAACTCCTTGGCCCGCAAGGTCAGTGAGCAGACCGAGCAGGAGGCTCGCAGCTTCTTCATCAACGTCAAAGGCCCCGAACTGCTCAACAAGTACGTCGGCGAGACCGAACGCCACATCCGGATGATCTTCACCAAGGCCCGGGACAAGGCGCTCGATGGGGTGCCGGTGATCGTCTTCTTCGACGAGATGGACTCCTTGTTCCGTACGCGAGGGTCGGGGGTGTCGTCGGACGTGGAGAACACCATCGTGCCGCAACTGTTGAGTGAGATCGACGGCGTCGAGGGACTCAAGAACGTGATCATCATCGGCGCCTCGAACCGTGAGGACATGATCGACCCGGCGATCCTGCGACCGGGACGCCTGGATGTCAAGATCAAGATCGAACGCCCCGACCCGGAGTCGGCCCGTGACATCTTCGCCAAGTACCTGACCAGTGACCTGCCCCTGCACGCCGACGACCTGGCCCGGTTCGACGGGGACCGGGACACCTGCGTACGGGCCATGGTCGATCGTACGGTCGAGAGGATGTACGCCGAGGACGAGGACAACCGCTTCCTGGAGGTGACCTATGCCGGTGGCGACAAGGAGATCTTGTACTTCAAGGACTTCAGCTCCGGCGCCATGATCGGCAACGTCGTCGACCGCGCCAAGAAGATGGCGATCAAGGACCTGCTGGAGAACGATCAGTACGGCATCCGGGTCGAGCATCTGCTGCAGGCCTGCGTCGACGAGTTCGCCGAGAACGAGGACCTGCCCAACACCACCAACCCCGACGACTGGGCCAAGATATCGGGCAAGAAGGGGGAGCGGATCGTCTTCATCCGCACCCTGGTGTCGAACAAGTCCGGAGGCGCGGTGTCCCGCTCCATCGACAACGTCTCCAACACCGGGCAGTACCTGTGAGGGTTAACGTCTGAGCCTGTCCGAGAGTTGGAGCTTCTGGCTCTGACGTACGACGACCCGCTGTTGCCTCATTTGGCTTCCTTCGCGAGTGGGTCGGTGTTGAGCGGCGGGTTGGACCTGGGTGCCTTCTTGGCTTGGGATAGGACTTCGAGCTGTCTGGTGAGGTCCAGGATCTGGCGGGAGAGGGCTGCGGGCTGGACCTTTTGGAAGGTGGCGTTCATCGTGATTGTGGGTTCTGGCCGTTTGGCCAGGTGGACCACTGCCCGCTGGTGGAGGGCTGTTGCGGTGTCGTGCTTCTTAATCACCTTGGAGCCGATGCGTTGTTTGAAGATCAACTTCCGCTGCGGCAGGAGGTAGTTGGTGAACACGGCGTCGAGGGCGCAGATCTCGTTGAGCGTCGCCAGCTCGGCGGGGGTGTCGTAACGGTAGTAGCCGACCAACTCACGGACTCGGGCCCAGTTCTTCTGTTCGCGTGGGCGCCGTGGTTCTTGTTGCCCGGACGGGGCCGGGTGAAGGTGATCTTGTTCGTCTCGCACCAACGCAGCAGGTGGGCGTTGATGAATTGAAGCGCCCCAGGTTCTCTGCCGCTCTCATACGGGTTGCGGCTCTCGGTTGAGAGTTGCGTAGTGGTGCTGCTCGACCTCTACGGGGCTCATCATGCCGAGG
This sequence comes from Propionibacteriales bacterium, assembly GCA_030453285.1. Taxonomy (GTDB): domain Bacteria; phylum Actinomycetota; class Actinomycetes; order Propionibacteriales; family Propionibacteriaceae; genus Carbonicoccus. The sequence goes on along the minus strand of JAKDKP010000103.1, from coordinate 1,900 downwards.
GATCCGTGGAGGCGTCACTGGTTGTACCAATCGACCCAACCGGCGGTGGCGTATCGACGTCGGCGATCGTCTTGTAGGGGCCGTCGTAGAGAACCGTGGTACGGATGCACTCGGCCTTGTAGAGCCCGTTGATCGTCTCCATCAGGGCGCTATCGTAGGCGTCGCCCACCGACCCGATCGAGGGCTGGGTCCCCTCGAGTTCGAGGTGCTCGGTGAATCGAATCGAGGTGTATTGGCTGCCGGCATCCGCATGGTGGATGAGATCCTCGGCCACGACGGAGTTGCCCTCGTGGTCGCGTTGCCAGATCGCCATCCGCAGCGACGTCATGACCAGATCACGCACCACGTCGACGACCGCGGCATCAGGCAAGGTCCGGGCCGCGAGACGGCGTTGTGGGCTTCTCCAGGACCGGTAGGTCTGTGCGGCGATCTGGCAGCCCTGCTCACGCAGAACCCGACAGATCGACTCGATCGCGTGACCCTCGGCACGCAGAGTGTCGATGAAGCCCATCATCAGCGGTTGCGGGGGTCGAGTTCCCCCACGAAGAAAGACGTCGCTGCCTTCAAGATCGCCACGTCCTCACGCAGCCGGAGGTTCTCGGCCTTGAGGCGCTTGATGTCCTGGGACTCCTCGCTCGTGACGCCCTCACGACGCCCGGCATCGACATCGGCCTGGATCACCCAGCGCCGCACCGACTCCTTGCCCACGCCGAGCTGCTTGGCGACTGCTGACGACGCGGCCGTCAGGTTCGGATACTCAGCACGGTGCTCGGTCACCAGACGCACAGCCCTGGCCTTCACAACTCAGGATCGATCTTCTTCGGCATACTGCTCATCCTCCTGGACTCAAACAGGAGCGGCATCAAACCTGGGGCGCTTCAGACCCTTGCCACGAGAGCATTCACGTGCCATTATCTGACATGAACCGCCTCCCCCCTCGTAATCATTCTGCTTGGCCTCATGTGGGTGCCGTCGATTGCTGTGGCTCAGCCCGCGGATATTACGCCCACATCGGTCTGGTCCGCGCTCACAAGGGCTGATCCCAGTCTGGCTGAAGAGTCCTCGTCTGGGATGGCCCGTACGACAGCGTTGAGGATGACTCCTGAGTTGAGGCTTCTCGGGTCGACATCAGAGCTAATGGAGAGCCGTCCGCTAGGTCGTACATTGCGCCAGTACGATCGTGGAGTCGTTCATGCAGAGGTGTTCCGAGACGCTGGTGCCTCCGTTCAGAACCTCCTGTACCTTGGAGATCGGCGTGCCCCTGCTGAGTTCATCTTCGACGTGACGGGATCGGAACTGAATATGGATGGCGATGGTGTGGTCACACTCCGGGGGCCTGATGGACAACGCTGGACTGTGGCGCCGGCCTGGGCAGTCGACGCGGCGGGTACGCCTGTGCCTACCTCGTTCGAAGTACGAGGGAACCGTCTGGTGCAAGTCGTGAATCATCGTAACGGAGACTACAAGTATCCGATCGTTGCCGATCCCTTTCTCGGGAGGACTATCTTCCAGAACCTCACTCGCGATCGCGATAGCGCAAATCGGGACGTTCAATACAATGGGAAGTTGACGAGTTGGGGCTGGTCGATCTACACGGCCGCCCGACTAGGAGGGGTCGTCGGAGGCATCAGTGGGCAGGTCATCTTACGCACCAACGGTTGGGATGAGTGGAGGGCCGTTTGGCCCGCCATCACGAACAAGCCGGCCCTCAAGCAGCAGTTTGACTGCCACGCCTTGGGTGCGTTCGCTGCGGGTGATTGGAATATTGAGAGATTTCGCGCGAATAAGTCCAACTGGTTGCCCTCCGTCCTCAGTCACCGTTGCAACTGGTGACCTAGAGGTGGTCAATCATCGAGATGGAAACGTGAAGCCTAATCCCCTGACCCCAACGGTGCGACAG
>JAKDKP010000743.1 GCA_030453285.1 Propionibacteriales bacterium | reverse complement strand
AATCCCCGCCCCTCCCCGGTCGTCTTGGGTTGCATAAAGGACACCAACCCAGACATCATGAGCCCCAACGCCCACGCCACGCCAGTGGCACAGCAGTACCAAGCACTCGCCGACGGATTCGCCGCCATCCTCGACGAGGTTCCCAGCCAGGCCTGGTCGGCCCAGTCCCCCTGCGAGGACTGGACCGCTGGTGACGTGGTGACCCACGTCATCGACACCCAACGCGATTTTCTTGCCGGTCACGGCATCGAGCTCTCCCCGATCACCTCGGACGACCCGGCCGCCGCGTGGCGGCAGCACCAGAGTGCTGTCGCCTCGGCCCTGGCCGATCCCGCGATCGGCGACAAGGAATTCGCTGGGCACTTCGGCCCGACCACCGTCGGGCAGACTCTGGTGAGCTTCTACGGTTTCGACCTGGTGGCCCACCGCTGGGACGTGGCCGCCTCGGCCGGGATCGACCTGCGTTTCGCCGACGAGGAATTGGCCACGATGGAGACCTCCGCCGACGGTTGGGGCGAGGCCCTATACGCCGAAGGGATCTGCAAGAATATCGATCCTCCGGCCGGAGCCGACCGTCAGACCCGACTGCTGGCCCGGCTGGGTCGTCGCGCCTGACCCGCGACAAAACGACGGCCAGTGGCGAAATTTCGGGGCATCAGCCCGGACTTGGCCGACTGGCCGTCATTTCGTCGCACCTCACCATCGTCGGGCATCATCCGCTTCGGCACCCCGCCACACGGTGGGCGTCGAGCAGGTCGGGCGTCGAGCGTGGATCTGAGGCAGATCCAGATACCGCACGCCAGAGCCCGCGTCAGCCGTTGGCATAGCGGTGGCACTGTGGACAGGTCGCCACCAGCCGGTGGCGGCATTCGCGGGTGTGCTCGAGGAAGTCGATCGTGTCGTGGGCTCGGTCGATGAGTGAGCCCAGCTTGTCGATGCGGTCGACCACGACTTGTTCGCGAGCCGAGCGCGTACCGGTGAGAAGGATGCGAATCTCCGGCAGCGTCAGGCCCGTTCGCTGGGCCCGGCGCACCAGGCGCGCCTCATCGAGGTCGTTGTCGCTGTAGCGGCGATGGCCGCTGCTGGCCCGAGCCGGGTTGAGTACGCGGACGTCCTCCCAGTGCCGGAGCACGTGGGCATCGACCCCCACCGCCTCGGCCGCTTCCCCGATCGAATATCCGTTTCCCATCACCGCTCCTTGACTTCAGGTCGACCTGAGATTCTAGCCTTTCGGCCATGAAGGTCATCGAGGTGAACGCGGGGACCCTCAATCCGCTGAATGCACTACGTGATTGGGGTGCCACCGAGTACGTGTGTCGCTGCCTGCTCATCGAAACCGGGGCCGGCGTGGTGGCCGTGGACACCGGGATCGGGCTGCGCGACATCGCCGAGCCCAATTCCCGGCTGGGCCAGGACTGGCTCGACTTGGCCCGGCCAAGCCTCGACCCGGCCGAAACACTGGTCAACCGGGTCAGGGAAATGGGCCATCACCCCACCGATGTGTCCGACATTCTCCTCACCCACCAGCACCGCGACCACATTGGCGGACTGGCCGACTTCCCCCATGCCATCGTGCACGCCCTCCCGACCCTGCGCGCGGCGGTCCGTGAC
>JAKDKP010000742.1 GCA_030453285.1 Propionibacteriales bacterium | reverse complement strand
CGGTCCTCCTGGACGCCCGGCAGGTGCCATCACCTGACGGGCGGGTCGATCCGCAGAAGTTCCCGGGCCATGGGAGCCGCGCGTCGGGTCGCCGGCCGTGAGAACGGTCGAAGTTGTCGATCTGCCGGTGCGAACAGCGCCGGTGGCCGAACAGGAAGAGAAGCAGTGCCCACTATTCAGCAGTTGGTGCGCAAGGGGAGGGACGCCCGGTCGTCCTCCTCGAAGACGCCCGCGCTCCAGGGTTCGCCCCAGCGCCGCGGTGTCTGCACGCGCGTGTACACCCAGACCCCCAAGAAGCCGAACTCCGCGCTGCGCAAGATCGCGCGCGTGAAGCTGTCGACCGGCGTCGAGGTCACCGCCTACATCCCCGGTGAGGGCCACAACCTCCAGGAGCACTCGATCGTGCTCGTCCGTGGTGGTCGTGTGAAGGACCTGCCCGGCGTGCGCTACAAGATCGTGCGCGGCGCTCTGGACACCCAGTCCGTCAAGGGCCGCCAGCAGGCGCGCTCCCTCTACGGCGCGAAGAAGGAGAAGAAGTAATGCCTCGTAAGGGCCCCGCTCCCAAGCGCCACCTCGTCGTCGACCCGGTCTTCGGATCGCCGATCGTCACGCAGCTCATCAACAAGATCCTCCTGGACGGCAAGAAGACCGTCGCCGAGGGCATCGTCTACGGCGCGCTCGAGGGCGCCCGTGAGAAGAACGGCCAGGACCCGGTCGTCACCCTGAAGAAGGCGCTGGACAACATCCGGCCGTCCCTCGAGGTCCGCTCCCGCCGCGTCGGCGGTGCGACCTACCAGGTGCCGATCGAGGTCAAGCCCGGCCGCTCCACCACGCTGGCGCTGCGCTGGCTGGTCAGCTACTCCCGCGCCCGCCGCGAGAACACCATGACCGAGCGTCTGATGAACGAGATCCTGGACGCCTCCAACGGCCTCGGCGCCGCTGTCAAGCGCCGCGAGGACACCCACAAGATGGCCGAGTCCAACCGGGCCTTCGCTCACTACCGCTGGTGAGTCCTTGGTGGGGTCCGCTTTTCCGGGCGGACCCCACCGACTGTCCTTCGGCAGCTCCACCAGCATCCGTTCTCCAGAAAGGCACAAGCCCGTGGCACTTGAAGTGCTCAGCGACCTGAACAAGGTCCGCAATATCGGCATCATGGCGCACATCGATGCCGGCAAGACCACCACGACCGAGCGCATCCTGTACTACACCGGTATCAACTACAAGATCGGTGAGGTTCACGACGGCGGCGCGACGATGGACTGGATGGCGCAGGAGCAGGAGCGCGGCATCACCATCACGTCCGCGGCAACCACCTGCCACTGGCGTGATCACCAGATCAACATCATCGACACCCCCGGTCACGTCGACTTCACGATTGAGGTGGAGCGCTCGCTGCGGGTGCTCGATGGCGCGGTAGCCGTCTTCGACGGCGTCGCCGGTGTCGAGCCGCAGAGCCAGACCGTGTGGCGTCAGGCCGACCGGTATCGCGTTCCGCGGATCTGCTTCATCAACAAGCTGGACCGCACCGGTGCCTCGTTCGACTTCTGCGTTAAGACCATCCCGGAGCGGCTGAACGCCACTGCCGCGGTGATGCAGCTGCCGATCGGTGCCGAGAG
>JAKDKP010000741.1 GCA_030453285.1 Propionibacteriales bacterium | reverse complement strand
GGCGGATCGTGGACGGTGCGAACGACCAGTGGTGGGCTGTACGACGGTTTCAACGGAGCACGGATCCAGACGGCGGAGGACACCTGGACCACGGCCTTGCCGTCGACTCCCGACGCGATCGCCGACGAGTTCTGCGCAGCAGGCAGCAGTGCGGGAGTGACGTTGATCAGCAGTGTCCGCCTGCGTCACTCGGCACGCGAGGAGACCCTGCTGGGTCGCCCGGTGGAGTCCTGGAGCGAGGGTCCATTCGGTGCCGCTCCCGTGGCCTGGGACACCCACGAACCGATCGGTCGTCGGTGGGATCGGGCGGCCCTCACCGAAGCGCTGCGAGAAGAGATGCCCGGCCCGGCCACCGTGATCGTCGGTGGGCCGAGCCTGTCGGCCACCATCACGGCCGAACGGACCGACCTCGGCGTTGAGGAGGAGGACGTCATCGAGATGGGTCTGGCGGGCTCCACTGCCGACGACCTCGGCCTGCTGCGGGACCAGCAGGCTGATGTGCTGCGTCAGTTGGCCGAGTCGGCCATGCCCGTGGTGGCGGTCCAGATGATTCGGCCGGGCGGCCAGGAATTGACCATCCCGCCCAGCCTGCGGCCGCCGCCGATTCCGCTGCTGTTGTTGCTGGGTCCGCCGACCGTACGAGAATTGGGCATCGACGTGTCTGCCATGAGCGACAGGTTCGGCGCCGAGCAGGTCGGTCGTCCTCGGCTGCCAAGCCTCCTGTTCACCTTCGGCTCGGTGACGGAGGCCTGGGATCGTGTGGCAGAAGTCCTGGCCGCGATCGACCACCGGGGCGAACTGTCGCAGGCACTCTTCACGCCGTCTGCACCCGAAGAGGCTCGTCATGGCTGACCGCGACGTCGTCCTGCTCGAGACCGTCAAGACCCATCGGACTCGACTGGTGTCGGCCTTCGTCTTCGGTGAACTCACCGAACGTCGAGTGGTCAACAACAACGTGAAACGGTTGATCGGCGGCACCATCATTGCCGCGATCCTGTGCGCGGTGTGTGGTGGGTTCTCCTTCGTCACCTCCCATTTCGGGCGGCAGGCCGATCAGGAGCGGGTCCAGCAGGGGATGGGTCCGGCCACCGGACCAGTGCTGGCTGCGGACGCCTTCGACCGCGACCTGACACAGGGGTGGGGTGAGTCCAACCGTGGCGGCCGATGGGCGGTGCTCGGATCACCGGGGGCCTACCGGATAGGTGATGGCGCAGCAGTGATCAACAGCACTGACCGATCCCGGGGGGCCTACCTGCCAAGCATCCAACACGATCGTCTTGACGTGACGACCACCGTGCGTCCGATGGCGGCACTCCCCAAGACCAACAGGCTGACCGTGATCATTGACGGCCGACGGATCAGCGCCACGCAGGGATATCAGACGGTTGTCGGGCTGACAGCTGGTGGCGGCATCACGATCAGTCTCGTACGCACCTCGACCAGCCAGCGGCAGGACCGCCAACAGAGTCAGATCTCCACCACGGTGACGATGCCGGGAGCTGACGACGCGGGCGAGGAGTCGCCTCCGGTGGCAATCCGGACCCAGGCCCTGGGTACCAATCCGACCACCCTTCGGGCAAAAGCCTGGATCGCCACCGGAGCCGAACCGAAGGAGT
>JAKDKP010000102.1 GCA_030453285.1 Propionibacteriales bacterium | reverse complement strand
GAGCCTCAGTCTTCCAAACTGATGGTGCGGGTTCGATTCCCGTCATCCCCTCCGAAATAAGATCAGCTCCAGCTCTCATCCGAGAGCTGGAGCTTTTCGTTTCTCCAGCGCAGCTTCACGGGGTACGCGGCCCGATCCCTTGGGGTCGCGCGGCCACGTGTGCTAACGCAGAACAATCGTTGACACTATCGGCGGCCACCGTTGTGGTCACGTAGTGGTCACGCGAAGGAGAACGATGACTACGAAGACGAAGAAGGCGGCTCGCCGTCAGTTTGGCTCGCTGGACACCCTCAAGTCCGGGCGAATCCGCGCCCGCTACCTTGCACCGGACGGGCAGCGCTATGCCCGGACCTTCCCTGACATGAAGATCGCCCGTGCCTGGCTCACCGCCGCCGAGGCTGACATCGCCTATGACAGGTGGGAACCGCCGAGCAAAGAGCGGGAGGACGCGGAACGGGAAGCACGGGAGGCCGAACGGCAGGCAATCACGGTTGCGGAGTGGGCCGAGAAGTGGCTCGCCGCGAGGGCGGAGACCTGGAAACCCTCAACCTTGCAGGCGCACACGCGACGACTTCGGCGGCATCTGCTCCCGTACATCGGGCAGGAACCGCTAGTCACCCTCACGTCCGCCGACTGGGAGACGTGGTACCGCCGGATGAGGCGGCGGACGTCGGACGGGGTTCCGCGCACCGTCTACATGACTACGAGTGCCATGCTTCATGCAGCCGTCTCCGCCGGGATCATCGACTCGGTTCCGTTGTCCATTCCCGGAGCCGCCCGCTATAGGAGCGTGACGGACCCGGACGGCAGCGGTCCACGCGTTCTGACCGGTTCCGAGATTCAGGCCGTTGCAGCCGCTGTGCCCGAACGGCTCCGGTTTGCTGTGCTCCTCGCCGCTGTATGCGGCCTCCGACTTGGAGAGGTCACTGCGCTCCGACGTCATGACCTCGACCTCGGCGCGGGCATAGTCCATGTTCGCCGGTCCGCGACGTCAATCATCGAGCGAGGCATAGTCGAGCACGAGCCGAAGTCGGCAGCCGGGCGGAGACGTATCGCCATGCCACCTTCCGTGAAGATGATCGGGTCTGCTCATCTCAGCCGCCACGCCGGACGAGGCGTGCAGGCCCTTGTGTTCCCGCGCCCGGATTCGAACGGACGAGTTCATGAGCATCAGAACTCGCTCCGGCGCGCCCTCCGGCGGGCCGGTGCAACGGTTGGGATTCCCGATCTTAAGTGGCATCAGTTGAGGCACACAGCCCTCACTCGTCTCGCTCGCGCTGGAGCCACGACAGCGGACCTCATGGCCGTCGCTGGGCACTCTGACGTCAGTGTGGCCATGATCTACCAGCATTCCGAAGTTGAGCGAGGGCGAGGTCTCCTCGCCAGCGTCGATCAGATGGACTGACCCATCAACAACAGGTGCCCCGGCTTCCGTTGAGAAGCCGAGGCACCTGCTGCGTGTGAGGTTCGGTCAGCCTTCGGAGCCGCCAGAGCAATCGACCTGGCCGGGGAACTGGACCCTGACCTCGCCTTCGTCACTGTTGGTTGTCGCCTGGCGCAGGCCGGTGCCGAACTCCAGGAGTCCGGTGTCGGTCCAGGTGACAGGCTCCCCGGTCTGCATCTAGTCCGCGAAGGGCTTCTCGTCGTCGGCGGTCGCGCCGTCGCGGACCTCCCAGGTGAACTCCTCGCCGTCCATGGTGAGGGTTCCGCCTGCGAGTCCACTGCCTTCGTCGGGCTGGGTGGTGGTGAACTCGGCCCCGTTGTCGCTGGCGGTGATCGTGGCGGTGATGGTCCCGCCCTTCTCACTGCACTTGACGGTCACGGTGTCGGAGCGGTGCTGGTTCCCCACGTAGAAGCTACTGTCGCCGTTGGCCACGGTGAACTCACCGGGGTACTCGTTCGCGCCGCCGCAGGCGGACAAGGTGAGGGTGACAAGGGCGATGCCAGTAAGGGTGAGCGATCTACGGTTCATGGGTTCCTCTCGAATAGTCGGTCAGTGGGTTCAGAAGACGGTCGCGGACTCTGCGTCGGTCACGAGGAACGTCTCCAGCTCCCCGGCTGCGATTGCTGCGGGCGGCACGCTCCCGCTGTGAGCTTGGCTTGTGGCAAGGGTCTGCATCTGCCGCGTCCGTGCTTCCCAGTAAGGCCTGTAGAACTCGCGCGTGACCTCTTCCGTCGCGCGCTTCGTGTTCTCCCGGAAGGCGAAGAACAGAAGTATGGGGATGCCGGGAATGACGATTCCGAACAGTCCGAGCACGACGGCGATCATGGCGGCGAACATGAAGCTGCCCAGGGCAGTTGCCCCTGCCGGTTGACTGCTATCAACCGAGTTCTGTATGGCGTTGAAAATCGAGAAGAGCACCACGAACCAGAAGACGCCGCACACCAGCGCACTGCCCACGTAGCTGCCTCCGATGATGAGGAAGGAACTCACCGGTTTACGCGGTTGCATCGGCCTGGACGGCGGGCGGTTCTCTAGCTGGCCAGTCATCCGGAGCGCTTCGAGGTCATGCTTGATCTCGGCGTTGACCTGCTGAGCTTCCTCGGCGGCGATCCTCATATAGCGCCGACCGGCTCCGAAGAACGTTGCTAGGAGGATGCCCCCGCCTGCCGCGAGTTGCGCCATCGACGCCATCAGCGATCACCTCCCGCGAGCTTGCGTACGTCTCGTTTGGTTCGACCGCCGTATGTCGTCCTCGTCTGCATCTGTGTTTGGCCTCGGGTTGAAAGTGTGATGATGTAACTAGGTGAGTCCCAAATTTGGGACTGCGGGAAACTGGGCCGCAGGCAAACGTGGTTAGGTGAACGAATTTGCGCCCGTCCCTGACCCTGCCCTTCTTTCGCTGGGGATCGCAGTTGCAACCGCGAGGGCGGAGCGCAGCATGAGCATCGATGCGCTCGCGCTTGCAGCAGATATTGATCGGAAGACGGTCATGAGGTTGGAGAGAGGCGAGCACGCCGTCAGCATCTCCGTGCTACACGCTGTCGCCCACGTTCTTGACGTCCCTCTCGGCGCGCTTGCTGAACGTGCCTGCGACATACACTCTCGGCCCGGAGGACTTGGACAGCGTGACCCTTCGGAGCCATGGCCGCCCGAAGTGAGGTAGTCGAAGGTCGATGACGCCGGACACGCGGCCAGAGGGCGGAGAACGAGGGGGCGGGGGCGAAGCCCGCGAACGGCGGCGGTCGCGCGAGCGACAGACGAGGGAGCCAGTCCACCGGAGAAGCACCTCAGCTGCCAGGACTAGACCACGCGCGATAGGCCACCACGAGCACACCGAAATCCCAGCTCTCACAGCATCCATTGAACACTTGTTCCCTCAACTGCACACACCTCACCGGCCCACTCGCGCACACGTCATCAGTCCGACCCGCACCGACGAAATCGACGGGACAAGCGAGGTCCGCCAGTGGCCGAGCGCAGCATCCACGACCGGGAACGACGAGCCTCCGGCAGAACCCACTTACAGAACCACTGTGGTTGCCTGGACGGTGTGGACACTCAGGTCCTCGACCGTCACCGATGCTGTCTATCGGCTTGTCTTCGGTCTAGGGTGTGTTGCTAAACCCTCGGCCCGGAGAAGCCCCTCGCGGGGTGGCGTATGCACGGGTCAAGACGGCCTGTTGAGCCTCAGGTGGAGCAACGGATACGGCCGACCAGCCTCGTCTGTCTCGCTGCGACCGACGACCTCGAATCCTCGGTGAGCATAGAACCCCGCAGCCGAGACGTTCTGCTCGTTGACATCCACCTTGGTGACACCGTGCTCCGTGATCGCATGGCTAAGAAGCGCCGTGCCGATTCCACCCCCACGTTGCGTCGCGTCAACGAACAGCATCTCCAGATTTCCGTCAAGGACACCGGAAAATCCCACCGGCTGACCATCAATTTCAGCGACCGAGATGGCCACTGCCGGGAAGTAGTCAGACTGCAGGTGGCTCTCGATCTCGTCGCGGTGAGCATCCGCGAGGAAGTCGTGCGTCGCGTCCACGGCACTGCGCCAGATCGCAACGAGTGCTGGATACTCCGCAGCCCCGATTGACGGCCGAAGACTCAGAGCGGGCATGGTGGGTTTCTCTCGCGAAGACATCAACCCATCATCCCACAGAGCACGCGAGTACTGGCGCACACACAGCCTTCGCATGTTTGGCAACACGCCCTAGGCGGTGTCTCCGCAGGTTTCCTGCTGACTCCGGCGTCTCAGGGTGTCCTGGAGGCCGTCCAGCGGAGCGTCCTGGACGATCAGGTGGACGGTGCCCTGGTCGGGGCCGCATGGCTAAGTGCAGGGCGAAATCCAGGGCAGAGTGCATGGCTTGCCGTGCCTGCTTCTCTGCCTGCTACATTGCGCAGACGTTGAATCTAGGGCGCTACTTCCGCCGACCCTTCCCTGTGTCCAGCACGTCGGGAGCGGTTACGATCAGTCCTCCCATTCGAGGCCGTCGGCATCGATGTTTCGCGGGGCGGCGTTGTGCACCTTCAGTTCGTCCCTGTGGAACGCTTTCCGCACGCCTTCCGGCGACGTTCTGAGGACGACAGCGATGTCCTCATCTGTCATGCCTGCCCCTCTCATGAGGTGTCGAGCGTGTCTCCTCAGCTCAGCACGACGTTGCGCCTCAACTCGGCCCGCATGTGACCACTTCCGCGTACGGCCCTCTACTTCTGCGGTGCTCGGCGTGCTGCCGTTTCGGGCGTTCACTGCTTACCCTCTTGCGGAGCCGGGACGCGCTCGATGAGGGCGGTCACTTGATCCGCGAGGCGGTCGCGCTCCGCTTCGACTGCGGTCGCGCGTGCTTCGGCCTCGCGCGTCTCGCGCTCCGCGACTTCCGCTCGATTCCCCGCCTCCGAAGCGGCCACGCGCGCGGTCTCTAGATCGACTGCCAGCCGATCCCGTTCTTCCTCGACTTCGGCCACGGTTTCGGTCAGCGCCTCAACCTCTTTGCGGAGGTTCCCGACATCCTGTGCGAGTCGGTCCCGTTCCGGCGAGACGGCGGCGACAGCGGCCCGGTAGGCGTCTCGCCAGATTGCCGTGAGGCGCGCTGCCACGTCTTCCGGCACGGGTGGCACGGGCACACCCTCGTCGTCGTTCTCTGCTTCCTTCCAGGCCTTCGCGACTTCGGCGGCGAGGACCATGCGCACACCTGCGGCCTCCCGGACCGCACGTGCCGTGACAGGCCGCCCACGGTCCGCGAGGTCGCGTGCAGCAGCTTCGGCCCGTTCCTCGGGGCTGGGGGTGTTTTCAGCAGGGGTCATGGGTGCCATCCTGTCAGTCTAGTAACTGAGTAACTTGTGTTTCTTGTTTCTATGTTACCCAATGACATTGGACCTGAGTGGCCGAAGGGCACCCCTGGCCCGTCCCCGAGTCAGGGGACGGGCGTCAGAGGGCGACCTGGGTGTTCATCGGTTCTCGGCAGGCACCGCGACCGGGGTGGAGTGGGAGGGGATCGAGCGCGCGGGCGCACCTCTTCCGGATGCGGGGCGTTTCCCCAGGGCACGCGCGTGATTCGAGTGCTTGTCGCAGCCGCGTGCACGCACTTCTCTTTCCGGGACGCTGGGGCTACGACTCGTACTCGGTGGCGACCGCGTACCCGGCAGTGCTGGAGCATGGCGACCAGCACTCGACCAGCCGAGACCACCACGGTCATGAGCGCTGTAAGAACCGTGCGAGCGAGTTGCCCGGCATGAAGACGCACCTCGACCGGGCGGGAGGAGTTTCCCCAGGTCTTGCAGGGTCTGGCGGCACTTGTCGTCTCCACCTGCACATCGCTCGTACTAGAGGTTTCCAGGGGAACATTGCTGCCCTCGCCGCACTCAGTGTCAGCGGCGGGGATCAGGCTCGCGTCGCCCCGTGGCTCCATCGCCTCCTCCATCACCCGTGCCTCCTCGGTCTCGCTGGCGGGAGTGTTGTGCTCCGCCGCACGCCACCGATTCAGCAAGTCCTCCGGTGCGGACTGAGACATCGACGTGACGAGCGGACGCAACGCGAGCATCCCGGCGGCGATTCGGCCCGCATCCGCGCGCGCCGTCGCCCCTTCCAGTCCGATCCCTGCCGCGATGTGGGCCGCCGCAGCCCTTGTCGTCCGCGTCGTCACCGGCCCCGGCACGGCGGACGCCGCCGTGATCGCGGCCTGAGTCTCCGCCCACGGGTCCAGCCACACGCGCGCCTCAGCCCAGTCGCCCGCCGCGCCGATCTCCGCGCCGTGGCGGGCCACCGCCGTCAGCGACCAGGCCTTCCCCTCACTTGTCGGCGGTAGGACCTCATCGTTCTGGCCGAAATAGACGCCGAGGGCGGCGATACCGTCAGGGTCGTCAGGGTCTATGAGGCTGGAATGGACGGCATCGGGGTCCGGACCGCGTGTGACGTCGTACAGGCTCGCCAGATCGTCCCACGTGTCGCGGATCGTCGGCACGAGCGCCGCCGGGACCGCGATCTGAAGGTGGGGTCGGGCCGTCCAGGCGTCGGTGCCAGGCTGGCTTATCGGTACAGTGAGCGTGCCGACCATCCGCCCCCACGGGCCGGGGAGTGCGCGGATTCTTGTCACGAGTTCCTGGAGCGCGAGTAGCGCCGCACCCGTCCGTGAGGCTCCAGACCCCGCCGGGAGCGTCGGGGACACGGTGAGAAAGGTTGTCGTCACGCCGTCGGCTGCCTGCTGCATCACGAGCAAAGCGAGACTTGCCACCATGTCACGGCGTCTGATGTGTGAGCCCTGCCAACCGTCGAGTGGGTCGCGCGGGGTCCGGCTCGGGTAGAGCGACCACGGACACCCGGCCCAGCCAAGGGCCGCAGTCCTGTGGAGGTTGCAGTGAGCGCGCATGTAGAAAGACAAGAAGTCCTCAGCTCCGCGCGACATGCGCACGCCAGCGGGGACCCGCTGGGGTGCTGGGCCATCGAGTCGTGTCGCGGGTGACACAGAGCCGGGAGCGCCCGTAGACTCAGACATGAGTGATATTCTGAGCGGCTCCCGCCAGGCGTGAGAAACCTGGGTTCACGGGGGCCGCTTTTCTCATGCTCGCACGCCCGCGACCCTCACGCGAGCATTGACTCTTGACGCAGCAGCTTGCGTCTGGTAGGCGAAGTGTGCTGACGTAGATGTTCTTCAGGGGTTTCCGGCGATTCGGTTCCGTGACACGCGAAGGGGCTGTAGCCTGGTTGTGGTCACGCTATGGTCACGGACCCCCTGAGAGCAGCATTTAGCCTGGTCAGAGGGCATGCGGGAGCAATTCCCGTCATCCCCTCCGCTTACCGGCCGGACCATATGGTCCGGCCGGTTTTT
>JAKDKP010000740.1 GCA_030453285.1 Propionibacteriales bacterium | reverse complement strand
CGCAAGTCGAAGTGCAGCCGTACCCTGCCGGTCTTCTCGGCCACCGGCGGCCCGCCCCACGTGATCTTGGTCCCGCCCGTCGGGGACTGGATCGCGGTCTCCTCGTCCTGGTCCCACACCAGTGGCCAGCCCAACGCCTCGGCCCAGAAGAGGCCGACCTCCCGGCTCCCGTCCGAGGCCAGCGCACCGACGAACCCACATCCGTCGAGGAACTGATTGCGCGGCTCGATCACGCAGAACTCGTTGCCCTCCGGGTCGGCCAGCACGACGTGCTCCTCCTCCGGCAATTGGCCGATGTCGATGTGTCGGGCGCCGAGTTCGAGGGCCTTCGCGACGATCTCACGCTGGTTGTCGGCGGATTGCGTGGTCAGGTCCACGTGGGTCCAGTTCTGGGCCGCCTTGGACCGCTGGCTCGGCTGGAAGCGCAGGCCGAAGCTCGGCATCTCGCCCGGTGCCAGGGCGACGGCCCCGTACGGATCCTCGACGCGTTCCCGTTCCAACAGAGAGCCCCAGAAGGCGGCCAACCGATCGGGATCATGCGCGTCAATGGTCAGTGCGTGCAACAGCGATGCCATGGGACTCCCCCATCGGAGGTGCTGGCCAATGACGGTTGGCCCTGATGTTTCGGCCGACGCTAAGGGATCCGCGCCATCAGCGACAAGGCATTTCTCGTCCGCGCCCCTGAGCCGTCGGGCTGTCTCGTTGTCGGTGGCTCGCCGTACGGTCAGCGACCATGACCACCAAGCGCTCCGCCTTCGGAACGCTGAGCGACCGCGCGGTGGGGGACGCCCGGGTCCGTCATGTGTGGGCCGCGCTACCCCGCGGCACCTATCCCGGGGTGCTGTTGGAATGGCGCAAACACGGAGGCGGTTGGCAGGCCCGCGTGGCGATTGCCGCCGACGATGAGGGCGGCCTGGTGGTCCGGTGGATTCCGGCGAACCACCTGACCCCGGTCGGACCACCGCAGCGCCCCGATGTCAGGCGATGTTGATCCACGCGGTGACGGCCACCAGGACGGCAATCAGGGTGAGCGCACCGGTGATGATGGCACTGTGGTTGCCAGCGAGGCGATCGAGCCAGGTCCCGGCAGTCTCGGAGAGTCGGTGTCGCATGAGACTGGCCACGTGCAGGAACGCGTACCAAGCGGTGGTGAAGGTGACGGCCCACACGGCCATGCAGTACGGACAGAGCGCCTTCAGCACGAACAGGCTCTGCACCATCAACCAGCAGACGAAGACGATCGCCAGCAGGGTTCCGCCGAGCAGACTGATCCGATACCAGGCGGCCAATCTCGCACCGGCCAGAATCGCGGCACCGGTGGCCGCGACGACGCCGAACCCGGCCAGACCGAGATAGGGGTTCGGGAATCCGAACGCCGCAGACTGGTCCGAATCCATGATGGCCCCGCAACTGATCACCGATCCGATGTCACAGCTCGGCGTGTAGAACGGGTTGGTGAGTAGCCAGTACTTCTCGACCGAAAGGACGAGCGCAGCTACCTCGCCGATCAGCCCAGCGATCAGCAGGACGACACCAATGGTCCGGGTGGAGGGCACCTCGGGCTCTGAATCGGCCCGCTCCACTTCGGTCACTGTGCCAAGGCCTTGTCGAAGGCCTGTTT
>JAKDKP010000101.1 GCA_030453285.1 Propionibacteriales bacterium | reverse complement strand
AGCGTGCACGCGGGCCGCCCTGCCGGACACCCGCCGCGGTGCGCCGATCGGGCAGCAGCAGGGCGGTGCCGAAGAGGGCAACCAGGACCAGCGGCACATTGACCCAGAAGACCGACCGCCAACTCGCCGCCGCGACCAGCAAGCCACCGACGGCCGGCCCGACGGCGGTGGCGACGGCGCTGACCGCAGACCACGCGCCGAGGGCCCGCGCCCTGGCGTCCGGGGCAGACCAGGTCAACGTCAGGGCGGCCAATCCCGCAGGCAACATCACCGCGGCCGCCAGCCCCTGAGCCACGCGAGCCGCGAGCACCACTGGCCAGGACCAGGCAAGGCCGCCGAGCACCGAGGCAAGACAGAACACGACCAGCGCGGTGAGCAACGACCTGCGTCCGCCCCATCGGTCCACGATCAGCCCTCCCGGCAGCAACCCGATCGCCAGGGGCACGGTGTAGGCATCCACCACCTGTGCCCAGTCCGCGGTCGAGATCGCGAAGGCGCGACCGAGGGTCGGCATGGCCACGTTCATCGCCATGACGTCCAACAAGATCAGGAACATCGGGATGCACAGCACGGTCAACAAGAGCGCGCCGCCGCGGCCATCACGTACGTTCGGAGTCGCGTCCATGCGGCGAACGTACGGCCCTGTCTCTTCGGGCCCGACCGAAGAGTCGATGTCTCGGGTCATCAGGCGGACACGCCAGGAATGGCGCGAACTGCCCTCGCGGGACAGCCCTGACCGGTCAGTGTGACCCGTGCGGCAGCTCGTAGAGGCCGCTCTGGCAGCATCTGACGTTGGTAATGACAAGGGCACTTCCACGGGTCGTAGCACCGAGGAGATTCCAGGTTCTTACATTACACCCGCCACAACGGCATGATTAGGCCGTCCGAACCTGCTTGCTCAACGAGCCATGCTGATGCACCATTTAGAAGTGAATCGAGACCATCCCGCCGAGCGAAAAGAAGGTGAGGGCCCTGCCACCCCGAGCCAGACCCGATCGACACTCCTTGACCGCGCAAAACGCGATGCAGCACCGATATACAACGGATTCGTCCAGAATCCCGACCGCGACCAGAAGGACGACCGTTCGGGACCGCTCAGCGCTTTCGTACGAAACGGGGATCTTCGAGGGTTGAGAACTCTTCTACTCCTGCACTCGATCATCAGCAGCGGAAAGGGCGACAACGGATGGAGCACCACCCTCCCTTTGGGCGCCTGGGCCCGGGCCCTGTCCACCACCGAAACCGCCGAACAGCGCTCAGCCACCACGGCTGCGAGCAAGATCCTCGGCCGGCTGGAGGATCGCCGCCTGATTCGTCGGGCACGCTCAGGCCATGCTCGCAAGGTCACGATCACGCTGCTCCGACCGGACGGTTCGGGAGTTGACTACTCGCGTCCCGGTGATGGCAACAAGGACCCGTTCTTCAGCCTGCACCGGAGATACTGGGACGACGCTTGGTGGTCCAAGCTCAGTCTTCCGGCTACGGCGATGCTCCTGGTAGCACTGCACGAACGGCCCGGCTTCACGCTCCCGACCGAGCACGTGCCGCAGTGGTACGGATGGTCAGCCGACACCGCGGAACGGGGTTTTCGCCAACTCCAGAGACACGGGTTGCTCGACATTGATGCCCGCCTCAAGACCGCACCATTGTCGCCGACAGGGCAGACCAAGGAGAACGTCTACACCTTGACGAACGCGTTCGGCCGAACTCGGCCCGGAAGCAAGGCCCGGGGGGCTGGTCAGTGAATCGCGATCGGACAGTCGGGACGCCCAGACCGGGCCAGCTGTACGTGGATGAGTCGAAACACCGAGGCTTCCACCTGATCGCCGCAGTGATCCTTCCTGACAACGCCAAGCTCGCCCGCCAAGCTGTGGCGGCGCTGACCCTCCGAGGTCAGACACGTATACACATGAACAAGGAGAGGGATTCCCGGCGCCGCCTGATTCTGTCGACTCTGGCGAAACTGGACATGGATGTCACGATCTACACAGCGGGGGCTCGCCACCGTACGGACCTTGCTCGGCGAGAGCACTGTATGCGCCGGCTCGCCGCCGACACGGCTCTGGCTGGCCACACTCACCTGTGGATCGAGCAGGACCCGACGTTGATCGATCGGGATCGCCAGCAGATCATCGAAGCTGTCCGCTCCACGGGTCAACCCCAATTCTCTTACGCCCATCTCAGCGCTGCAGCCGAACCCCTGCTGGCCATCCCCGATGCCATCGCTTGGGCGTGGCCCAAGGGTGGCGACTGGCGGCGGCGCTGCGAGCCGATGGTCACCCAGGTGGTCGAGGTCTGAATTCGCCGTGGCAACGCGAAACCCGAGCGCCACGACCGTCCGGACGGGTCTCGGGCTCACTTCCCGAAGCTCAGCGCAACGGGCTGTCTCAAGACTAGGTGTCCGGCGGATGACGGTCAATGCCGAGCACCTCCACCGTCCCGCGTGCAGGTGAGCTACCAGCACCTTTCTGCCTTCACCACATCGACCCGGGGCCACACTGGACGCATGGAACCCGAACCCGACATCGCCACGGTGGCGGCCCACTTCGCCGACCGGTCCCGTGCCCGGATGCTGCTGGAACTGATCGACGGATCGGCCCGTCCGGCAAGCCATCTCGCCCAGATGGCCGGAGTCGCCGCGCCAACGGCCAGCGGTCACCTGGCCCGTCTGCAGCAGGCGCACCTGATCACCGTCGAGGTGGATGGGCGACACCGGCGCTATCGGATCGCCGATGATCGTGTCATCGTCGTGCTGGAGGCACTCATCCCGTTGGCCACGACTTCGTCACCCGAGGGTTTGCGGGCCCACTTCCGCTGGCAGCGGCTGCGGGTCGCCCGTTCCTGCTACGACCACCTGGCCGGAAGTCTGGGGACCGATGTGATGGCCGGGCTCCTGGAGTGTGAGGCTCTGACCCGTACCGATCAGGTGGCAGGCCCAGCACGGGCAGCCAATGATCAACTCTCGGCCGCGGTGAGTCACGCGCCGTACCGGCTCGGGCCGTCGGCCGTGGAGACCTTCACGCCGCTCGGCATCGACCTTGATCAACTGAGCCAGGCACGCCGGCCCCTGCTCAGGGTGTGCACTGACTGGACCGAACAACGGCACCACCTCGGGGGTGCGTTGGGTGCTGCCGTGCTCTCCGCCCTCGTCGAGCGTGATTGGGTACGGCGTCGCCCCCAGCGGCGCGATCTCCAGGTGACGGAGCCGGCACGGATCGCCGCCTGGCTCGGGCAGGCGAACGACGCCCCGCCCGACGAGCACCTGTGATCAAGGACCCGTTGATCAAGAACCAGTTGATCAGAGCCAGTTGATCAAGGCGCCGTGATCAACGCGCCGGCGGCTCGTCGGGTTGCCGCATCTTGAGCCGCTTGCGGAACTCTTCCATGAAGATGTCGTGCACGGCCTTGTTGTCCAGCACACCATTGACTTGCGGAACCTTGCCGGCAGCCACCCGCTTGCAGACCGCGGCCCAGGCTTGTCCGATGGCAAAGGTGTAGGTGCTCGCCACACCGGCACCGATGGCGCCGCCAGCCGCCGTGCCGACACCTGGCACGAGCTTCAGCAGTCCGGTGAAGGTGGCTCGACCGGCCTGGGTCGCGGCGGTGGTCGAGGCGATCGCCAGGAACGCCGCCTTCTCGAACTTGATCTTGTAGATCTGGGCGATCCTGGCCATCATGCCGAGCTGGATCGGCACCAGCATGGCCGCATCGGAGAACGGGATGGGCGAGGCCGCCGCGGCTGCAGACGCGCCCGCGGCGATCACGATGTGCTTCTGCGCCTCCTGTGCCTTGCGCTTGTGGTCGATCTGCTGCGCCGCGACGAGCGCCCCTTTGACGGCATCGGGCGCGACGCGAAAGGTGGCATCGAGGAGGTCCTGCAGTCCGTGGGCCGGGTGACCGGAAAAGGCGTCGTGCATGGCCTGGGTGAGGTAGGGCCGACCACCGACGATCGGCAGTTCCATCGCCGCGATCTGCTGGGCGAGCTGGATCGCGTCGGGGTGGTAGCGCCCCTCACGGAGGGGAACCTGGGTGAGCACGAGCACCACCGGGATGCCGAGTTCGTCGAGCCGTCTGATGAACTCCGCCTCGGACTGCTCGAACCGGCGATCCATTCCGCGGACGCAGTACCACGCGACGTGGATCTGTTCACTCAGGTCCTGCTTGCGCGACTTCTTGACCATGTCGTTGAGCTCACCGAGCAGCTTCTTGTTGTCCAGGCCCACCTCGAGGCCCTTGGTGTCAATCACCCCGAGGTTGCCGGCCCGTCCGAGGTACAGGTGGCTGTCCTGGGTGACCGGTTCGCCGATCCCGGTGCGCGCGATCTCCTCACCGAAGATGGCATTCACCAGCGTCGACTTGCCGACGCCGGTCTTGCCGAAGATCGCCAGGTTGAAGCGCCCCATGGACTCCTGCTGCTTGGCGTACTCGCTGCGGAACGAGTCGTTGAACCAGTCGCCTGCCATGGTGCCCTCTCGATCGCCGACCGACCCGGATGGATCCGCACCAGCGTATCGAGGTGTGCCCACCGCGTTCGCCAGACAAGGCGTTCGCCAAACGGTCCGTTGGATAAGCTGCGCCACGAAGGAGGCCACATCGGCTCAACACCGTGAACCTCGTCGACACACCGAGGCCACGTCGACCCCGACGGGCACGGGAAGGGACGAACCATGGGCAGCACGGGGCACTTCCGCGGGGCAGTGCGCGTCACGATTGCGTACCGCATCCTCGGCTCGGTGATGCTGGGGCTGACCGCTGGGCTCGGTGTCCTGTGGGTCCTCCCCAAGGGCGACGGTGGTCTGTGGGGGTTGCTCTGCATCGTGCCAGCGCTGGCCGTCCTGCTGGGCATCCTGACCACCACGGTCGACATCGACGAGCCGATGCTGACCAAGCACTTCTTCGGTTGGGGAGCCGCGATGGCCTGCGGTTGAGCCGGCGGCTTCTTCTTTTTCATGGGCAACACGACCGCGGTCGATACGGCCCTCACCGAGTCGTGGCAGCTACTGCACCTGCTCTGGCCCGGCGCGATGGTGATGCTGGTGCTGACCCGACTCATTCTGGCGCGCGTCGAACCCTGGGCCGAGCGCCGCGATGCTGCTGGTCGTCTGCGCCATCGCACGTTCACCAGCGATCAACATCTGCGACGCGTGGAGAACGCGCGCGCCGAGCCATCGGCTCCAGGGCGACTCACCGGCTACGAGCCCGATCAGGTGCTCGACGTGCATTACCTGCCCGGCCCGCACATGCTGGGCACACCGGGACCCAGCGGTGATCAGCTCGCCCGTGCCCTGCACAAGACCGGACAGCTCGAACGGTTCGCCACCTTCTGGGCGGTTCGCATGCCCGGGAGAACGAGCGCCGTCAGACCGACGTCGACTGTGTCCTGGCAACCGGCCGCAGCCTCTTCCTGCTGGACGTCAAGAACTTCGCCCGGGCGATGTCACCTGGGTCCTTGAACAGGGCGAGCTGCGGATGATCGACAATCCCACCGACGTGTACGTCGGCGAGACCTTCCCCAGATCGACGCTCCTCAAGACGGCCCGCACCGGCTGGGGAACTCCGTGGGTGGCCTCGACGGCAACAGCAGAATCGAACCCCTGGCCGTGTTCATGCCGGCCGAAGGTGGTCTCGGCGCCATCGATGCGGTCCAGTGGCCGGGCGATGTTCCTGCCGTTGGCCTCGATGACCTCCTGTCACTGCTCCGGCCGGAGCCCGACTTCGACCCGACCTCGGTCGACGGCGCATCGATCATCGACGCGATTCGGCCCCTGGTGCGTGCGACGCCCTACCCGGATCTGACAGCACCGCCGCCCACCGAGTCCTTCGAGCGACCGGCCTGCCCGGCCTGTGGAGAGCCGTACGAGGAAGGCTTGACTTACTGCCTGGAGTGCGGCCAGGTCCGGCGCACCTGAGGCAGCGGATCAGCTCTTTGGCGGCGAACCGAGACGCGCTGCGTCTCGATACCGGTCCCAAGGGACACCCGCAATGACGGCCAGTCCATTCAACGTCTGTTCTTGCGACGTGAGGCCCGCTTTTGTCGTCGCTGGAGCCTGCGCTGGCGTTTCCTATGTGCGGTTGGCTTGATTGAGTTTGCACCAGTACCCGTAGCAGGCGGGGGCACCGTACGACCAAGGTCTGATTCTCTCGAAGCCTCCAAGGGCCGCCTCCAAAGCTTACACACAGCCTCGCTCAGGAGTTGGCGCGTAATTATCGGCTCCGCAGCCTTCGTCCAGTTGCGATAGAACTCTTCATCTCTGAACGCCGACCCCATCGTGAGAAGACCATGCGTCATTCGGAGCTGCACGTACAGACCGAGGCAAGTGATGAGCCCAGTTGCGATCACGCCCAACACGGCCAGCGCGGGACCCACCCACTCGACGAAACTCTCATAGATAGGGCGCAGCGCCGGAGGCTGCAGCCACTGTGCTAGTTTCAGTAACTCGAACTTGAAATGGGTGAGACGATCAACGATGAATAAGCCTGCAGAGGCGAGCAACGCAGCCCACCCCGGAAGCAAGAACTGAAAGGCAATGAGTAGATACACGTAAACCCAGAGGACCAACATGGCAATAATTCCAAAGCCAGTGAGTATGATCCAATCCAGCATGAGACGAAAAAGAGGTTCCATCCCGGGGACTAGCAAGCCGATCGGTTGCGTATCGATCGTCATCGTGAGCCACGACGTTACTGTCTCTATCCCTAGGAGTATGAGGAGCACGGGCGAGACCCGCCAAAACTGAACTTGCCTGACCCTGCGGCGCCACATTGTGGAAGCCTCTCTCCAACAGGACCAAGCGTGTCGCACACGCGCGACTGCCCCCCGGAAGACCAACCTCAAACTTCGCGAGACGGACCCCTCTCTGAGGCCATCACGGCTGTCACGGTTCGTCATGCAGTCATGATGATGACACAGACCGACACCCAGGGTCGTGCAGCACGTTTGGATGGATCATGCTCAGTCCAGATACACTGCGAGCCCGGAGCCCGCTGCATCCCTACCCTAGTCGGAGTTATCACGCATGCCCCAACGCCTGGATTTGCGCAACGTCGCAATCGTCGCCCACGTCGACCACGGCAAGACCACGCTCGTGGACGCCATGCTGTGGCAGTCCGGCGCCTTCCGCGCCAACCAGGATGTCAACAACCGCGTGATGGACTCGATGGACCTGGAGCGCGAGAAGGGCATCACCATCCTCGCGAAGAACACCGCGGTGGCCCACACCACGCCCGACGGTGAGCACGTCACGATCAACATCATCGACACCCCCGGTCACGCCGACTTCGGTGGCGAGGTC
>JAKDKP010000100.1 GCA_030453285.1 Propionibacteriales bacterium | reverse complement strand
CTCCGACAACTCGGTGAGCTGGGTGATGACGGCCTGCTTGCGGGCGGTCAGCAGCTCGGTTTCGCGTCGAAGCTTGTCCTTGTGTCGTGCGAAGTGCTCCTGGGTTCGTCGCTGGATTGCCGCGGCCTGGCGGTGAGCGGTCGCGATGCGCTCCTCGGTTTCTCGGATCACCTGGATCTTCATCCGCTCGGCCTGGGCCAGAGCTTCAACCCTGATCCGATTCGCCTCGGCGACATCGGCATCGAGCCGGGCAGCCGACTCCCGGTGGTGCTGGTGAGCTGCATCCAACAGCGTCGAGGTCGAGGCGATGTGCTCCTCGTGTGCTGTCTTGATCTTGCTGAGCGCGGACTCCTGCTCGGCTGCTGCGGCCACTCGTAGCTTGTTGGCCTGACGGGTGGCGTTGGCGACCACTTGCTCGGCGGCGACCCTCGCCCGTTCCTCGGTGGTGGCGGCGGCGTGCTGGGCTTGCAAGCGAAGCCCCTCCGCCTCGCGCTGCGCAGCCACGACGAGCGTGTTCGCCTCGGCCCTGGCTCTGGCGATCTCACCCTGGGCGTCGGTGTCGAGCTGGGTGCGCAACCCGCTGATCTCACGCAGCCCGATCACCTTGATGTCGGATGCCTCTGCATCGGCGCTGGCACGGATGTCGCTGGCATCGCGATCCGCCTCGGCGCGGATCTGCTCGGCCTCGGCGCGGGCACGGTCGGCGATCTCGCGCGCCTGATCCTGCGCCAGCCGCAAGATCTGACTGGTGTGACCACCCAGATCGGTGAAGTCGGCTGGAGTCGACTGCCGGGTGTTCGCGGTGTCCAGCTCCCGAGACAAGCGCTGGATCTCATCCTCGAGTGTCGAGACCCGCTCACGTTCACGGGCCAGGCGACTCTCCATGCCGTGCACGTAGGTGTCGACGGCCTGACGCTGGTAGCCGCGTGCCGCTCGGGGAAAGTCAATGTTGGCGTTCTCCTCGAACAACCGCAGGCCAGTCTCGTCCGACATCGGTGTTCGCCCCCCCTCTGGTCAAGATGGATCTGTTGCCCATGACGGCGCAGCCGACGGTCGATCCGTGCCATCTCGGTTCGCATCCGTCGTCGGCTGCACGTTCGCACAGGCTACCGTCAGCGATCGGTGGCGGTCCCGGCGTTAGGCTGATCGGACAGGCTGGCAGAAGATCTCACTCGAGGTCGCCCTGCGTCAGCATCGCAAGGTCCGTGCTCGATGACGGGGCCCTGTTGGGGTTCGCAGGGACTGTTCGCAGGGACCATGGGACAAGGGGAGGGCGAAGACGATGACGTCAGTGATCACCGGTGGGGCACGTACGCCGATGGGCAAGCTGTTGGGACAACTGTCCGGAGTCTCTGCCACCGATCTGGGTGGGGCTGCCATCGCGGGAGCCCTGGCCGATGCCGACGTCGATCCCGGTGAGGTGCAGCACGTCGTGATGGGCCAGGTCCTGCAGGCCGGCGCTGGGCAGATCCCGGCCCGTCAGGCTGCTGTGGCCGGCGGCATCGGCATGGACGTGCCGGCCCTCACAATCAACAAGGTGTGCCTGTCCGGCCTGGCCGCGGTTGCAATGGCCGACCAGCTCATCCGTGCCGGTGAGTGCGACATCGTTGTCGCCGGCGGCATGGAGTCGATGAGCAATGCCCCGCATTTGCTGACGAAGAGCCGTGCGGGGTTCAAGTACGGCGATGTGACGATGCTCGACCACATGGCCCACGACGGCCTCACCGACGCCTTCACCGATCAGGCCATGGGATCGTTGACCGAGGCCCGCAACACCGGAGCAGTCGAGGTCAGCCGCGCCGACCAGGATGCCTTCGGTGCGCGGTCCCACCAACGTGCCGGACAGGCGGTCGCCGCCGGACTCTTCGCCCAGGAGATCGCCGCAGTGACCATCCCGCAGCGCAAGGGCGCCGATGTGATCGTCGACACCGACGAGGGCATCCGCCCCGAGTCGACCGCCGACGGGTTGGCCAAGCTACGGCCCGCCTTCGGCGCCGAGGGCACGATCACCGCGGCCACCTCCAGCCCGATCTCCGACGGAGCCGCCGCCGTGGTGGTGATGTCGGCCGCGGCTGCCGAACGACTCGGGTGCACGGTGTTGGCCGAGATCGGTGCGTACGGGCAGGTCGCCGGCCCCGACTCGTCGCTGCAGCTCCAGCCAGCCAACGCCATCCGCAAGGCCTGCGAGCGGGAGGGCATTGCCCCGGGGGACCTCGACCTGATCGAGATCAATGAGGCGTTCGCCGCGGTCGGTATCGCCAGCGGTCGCGATCTCGGCCTCTCGGCTGACCAGATCGACGAGCGGATCAACGTGCACGGCGGAGCGATCGCCCTGGGGCACCCGATCGGCGCCTCGGGCGCCCGGCTCGTGCTGCACCTGGCCAAGGAATTGGCCCGCCGCGGATCGGGTACGGCCGCGGCAGCTCTGTGCGGCGGCGGCGGGCAGGGCGATGCGCTGATCCTGCGGGCGGCCGGCGCCTGAGGTGTCCGTCGCACTTGACGCCTTGCTGGCGGGTGTCCGGACCGGACAGCGGCGGGCCGTGGCGCGGACCCTCTCCCTGGTCGAGAACGATTCGCCCCATCTACGCGAAGTGATGCGCCGGCTGGCACCGGATTCGGGGTACGCGCACGTGGTCGGGCTGACCGGTGCGCCGGGCGTCGGCAAGTCGACGACCACCTCCGAACTGGTTGCCGAACTCCGTACGGCTGGCCAGCGGGTCGGTGTGCTCGCGATCGACCCCTCGTCCCCGTTCTCCGGCGGTGCCCTACTCGGCGACCGGATCCGGATGCAGGTGCACTCGACCGACAATGACGTGCTGATCCGGTCCATGGCCACCCGCGGTCATCTGGGTGGGCTGTCCGCGGCAACTCCGCAGGCGCTGCGGGTCCTCGATGCCGCCCGGTGCGACACCGTCATCGTGGAGACCGTGGGTGTCGGGCAGTCCGAAGTGGACATCGCCGACGCCTGCGACACCACGGTGGTGCTGATGGCGCCGGGGATGGGGGACAGCGTCCAGGCGGCCAAGGCCGGCGTCCTGGAGATCGGCGACGTGTACGTGGTGAACAAGTCCGACCGCCCCGGCGCCCAGGCCGTGGTGCGGGATCTGCGGACGATGATTGCGCTCACCGAGCGGGCCGACGGCGCCTGGAAGCCGCCGATCGTGTCCACCGTCTCCCACACCGGTTCGGGGGTGGCCGAACTGCTCCTGCGAATCGGCGAGCATCGTGCCGCCGGCGAGGCCTCCGGGGCCTGGGGGAGCCGTCGTCAACGCCGAGCGGGTCTGGAGATCCAGGCCCTGGTGCTGGGCACGTTGCGCCGGCGCCTGATCGTCGGACAACACGACGCCGACGGACTGGTCGAGCTGGCCCGCTCCGTACGCGAAGGTGAACTGGACTCGTACACCGCCGCGGATCGTCTGCTCGAGGAACTGACGAACTGACCGGTTGGAGGCAAGCCCGACACCGAACCCAAGCTCGAGCCACCCGGCGTGGCGGGTCCCGACTCGTTGCGAATTGAGGTAGAAACGAGATTGGGATGCCCGTAGCGCGTCCTGCCTCGGTGATTCCCCGCGCCGAGACCACTAGGAGGCTTGAAGACCATGAAGTACGTGAAGAAGATCATTGTGATCCTCGCCGTGACCTTCGGCATCTTCTACCTCGTGACGCGTCCCGAGGATGCTGCCGGGGCTGTCCGTGGTGCCTTCCTGGCTGTCGGCAGCGCCTTCGCGTCGATCTTCACCTTCTTCGCCTCGCTCGCCGGCTAGGTCAGCGCCCCGATGCTGGACCGTTGGTTCAATCCGCAGGTCACCCGGCACCTGATTGCCGACGAGGGCGAAGTGATCGTCGACGAGGTACGGCGGCACCCGATGGCGGTCCTCGGCCCGATGCTCGAACTCGTCATTGCGGTGTTGATCATGATGAGCATGTTGTGGCTGCCGGCCAACCTCTTCTGGGTGCCGTTGGGCGCCGGCCTCGGGCTCGGCCTGCACGCGGCGTACGGAATTCTCGACAAGCACATGGACCGGTTCGTGATCACCAACATGCGCGTCTTCCGGGTTCGCGGGATCTTCAACCAGCACATCGCCACCATGCCCATGCAGCGCATCCTCGACATCGGTGTGCACAAGCCCTTCATCGGGCGAATCTTCGGCTACGGCCACTTCGTCTTCGAGTCCGCCGCCCAGGCCCAGGGCCTGCGGGAGATCCGTTACGTCGGTCGCCCCGACGAACGTGACCTGACCATTCAGCGAGTGATCCAGAAGTCCGGCCTGCGGGGAGGATCGATGGCCGTGAAGGAGATGAGAGAACGCCTGTGAGCACCGACCGCGACAGCCGGGACGAGCCGTCCCCCCACCACGGACGCCTGCCCTTCGATCCGATCGACGAGGCGGCTCGGCGGTGGCAGCAGCGCTACTCCGAGACCGCGCGGATGCACGCGGTGACCTCCCTGATGCGCGTCCATCAACTGGTGCTGACCGAGCTCGACGACCTGCTGCGACCGTTCGGTCTGACCTTTGCCCGGTATGAGGTGCTGGTGCTGTTGTCGTTCACCCGACGTGGAGAACTCCCGATGGGCAAGATCGGCGAACGCCTGCAGGTGCACGCGACCTCAGTCACGTCCTTGGTGAAGCGCTTGGTCGATGCCGGCCTGATTGAGCGCAGCCCGCACCCCGAGGATGGCCGTACGGTGCTGGCCGGCATCACCGCGCGCGGCCGCTCGGTACTGGCCGAAGCGACCGACGCCATCACCTCGGCCCAGTTCGCGCTGTCGACGATGAGCCCGGATCAATGTGCCGAGTTGAGCCGGATGCTGCGCAGCCCGCGCGCCGAGGCGGGGGATTTCTGATGACCCGCGTGCTGGCGGTCACCGATTCGGACTCGTACCTGAAATGGACCGCAGCCACGGTTGCTGCCCTGCCGTCGGACTGGGACACCGAGCTTGTCGTGATCGCCAACCCGGTTGCTCCTTCGGCGGGCCAGCGTGCTGCTGCCCTGGGGGCCGACACCGCGGTCGTACCGGAGCTGCGGCTGGGTGCGGTGATCGACAAGATCGTTGCCGAGTCCCCAGACGTGCTGCTGCTGGGAGCCACCGGCCCGGTGCTGCACATGATCACCCGGCACACCGACCTGCGCGGCCCCGACCGGCCGGTGATCATGACCGGGCTGCCCGGGATCAGCATCCCGGCCACCGAACGGGCGATCGGATTCCGGCGGATGTGTGACCTGTTCGTGCTGCACTCGGCCCGCGAGGTGACCGACTTCGCCGCCCTGGCCGCCGAGGAGGCACCGCACCTGCGGTTCGGGCTGGCGACCCTCCCGTTCCTGCCGAGTGGTCCGGCGCCCGAGGAGCCCACCAGCGGTGCCGCTCGACCGGAGCCGGGTGAGGTGATCTTTGCCGCTCAGGCCAAGGTGCCGGCACGACCGGAGCAGCGACGGGCCATCCTTCGCGCCCTGGCCGCGATGCCGGTCGCCTGGCGGCCGGTGGTGAAGGTGCGAGCTCTGGCGGGGGAGAAGCAGACACACGCCGAGGAGTTCGCCTATGACGAGTTGTGGCGGCAGATGTGTCGCGACGATCCGTCCCTCGATGTCGACCGCATTGCCTTTCGTGGTGGGTCGATGGCCGATGCCCTGACTGGTGCGTCCGCCTTCGTGACACTCTCGTCGACCGCAGCCCTGGAGGCGATTGCGGCGCGGGTTCCATCGCTGGTGATCTCGGAGTTCGGGGTGAACGCCGAGATGATCAACCTTGTGTTCACCGGCTCCGGACTGCTCGGGTCGTTGGATCGGTTGATGGCGGCCGAGTTCAGTCTGGCAGATCCGGCGTGGACCCGGGAGAACTACTTCCAGGAGCCGTTTGCCAACACCTGGCTCGAGCAGTTGCAGCAGTTGATCACCCTCCGGTCCGAATCCGGACTGCCTGCGCACCCGTACGAACCGATGGGTCACCCGCTGACCCGCGTTCGGCACTGGACCCGACTACGGTTCCCGCGATCCGCGCCGGTGGTGTGGGACGCCGCTGTCCGCGTCGGTCGACGCGTGAAACGGTTCCCGCGTCGCTGACGTCGGGCGGGACAAGCCACGTCGAAGTGTCAGTAGCCGACGTTTGACGCGCTCGTCCCTCGCTTGCTCAACGGTCCCCTCGTACGCCGTCTGGTCGCCCGATGTTGATCATGAAGGTGAGGAAGGGGTCTTCCCGGTCGTGGCGGCGGTCTGGTCGGCGGTGATGCCGCCGGATTCCTCACCGGTCCGGGCGTTGTGCGCGGCCAGCACCCCCTCACACAGTTCGCGGACGGCTCCGTGTCCACCGGGTTTGCGCAGGACGATGGTGGCGCGGGCGAGAACGGCGGGGTGCGAGTCCGGGACGGCGATCGGGACACCCACCTCGGACAGCGGCCCGAGGTCGTTGATGTCATTGCCGACGTAGGCCGCGCGCTTGGGGTTGATGCCGTTGTCGGCCAGCCATTGACGGATGGCGGTGGCCTTGTCGTCGACACCCTGCAGCACTTCGACGCCCAGCTTCCTGGCGCGGGCGGTGACGACCGGATTGCGTTCCTTGGACAAGATCAGGAACGGGATCCCTGCCTTGCGCAACATGCCGACACCCATGCCGTCGGAACGGCTGACGCGGACATGCTCGCGACCCTCCTCATCGACATAGGCGGTATCGGCGGTGTGCACCCCGTCGAAGTCGGTGATCACCGCATCGACGTCGATCGCGTGCACGCCGTGGGTGCCGTCTCCGGCGGGCTTGTCGAGGACGCCGGCAAACGCGTCGGCCAGGGCCAACTCCTCGGCGGTGTCAATCTCCAGGGAGGAGAGCTCGGAGACCGGCACGACGCCGACCCGATCGAAGAAGCGGTGCTTGTGGCGTCGGAAACCGTCAACGCGCATGGCGTAGAAGGCGCCGGTCTCGCGGAAGTCTGGTCGTCGGTCCTGCCGACGTGGACGGTACGAGGCGTCATGGTTCTGCCCGATCACCTCACCACTGCCGGGCTGGTCGTCCTCATCGGCGTCTCGCCACAGGAACTCGTAGGTGGAGATGCCCGAGAACACCGAGTCGGCCTGATCGGTGGTGATCTTGCTGACCGCGGTGTCGAGATCGGAGCCCTGGATGAACGGGCTCGTGCACTGCACGAAGACCAGCACGGTCGGGTCGATGCCTTCGGCGGCGATCTCGTCGAGGCTGTGCAGGAGCGCCGATTCGGAGGTGGCAAGGTCACCGGACAGATCGGTGGGGCGGGTGATCACCTGGGCGCCGGCCTGCTGAGCCGCCTCGGCGATGGCCAGGTCGTCGG
>JAKDKP010000739.1 GCA_030453285.1 Propionibacteriales bacterium | reverse complement strand
CCTGACGTACGACTACGTCAAGGAGAACGCGGAGTACTCCACATGACCCACATCTCCGTCGCCGACAAGGCCGGCATCCTGATCCAGGCGTTGCCGTGGCTGGAGGACTACGCCGGCAAGACCGTGGTGATCAAATACGGCGGCAACGCCATGATCAACGAGGAACTCAAGCACGCCTTCGCCGAGGACATCGTCTTCCTCCGCCGATGCGGTGTGAAGCCAGTGGTGGTGCATGGTGGCGGTCCGCAGATCTCGTCGATGCTGGACAAGCTGAGCATCGACAGCGAGTTCAAGGCGGGCCTCCGGGTGACCAGCCCCGAGGCGATGGACGTCGTACGGATGGTGCTGGTCGGCCAGGTGGGCCGCGAACTCGTCGGCAAGATCAACACGCACGGCCCGCTGGCGGTCGGGATGTCCGGTGAGGACGGCGGCCTGTTCACTGCTCGCAAACGCGAAGCGGTGATCGACGGAGAGGATGTCGATCTTGGTCTGGTCGGCGACGTGGCCTCGGTCCGTCCCGAGATGGTGCAGGACCTGATCGACGCCGGCCGCATTCCGGTGGTGGCCACCGTGGCACCCAATGCCGACGGACTGGTGCACAACGTGAACGCCGACACCGCCGCCTCCGCGCTAGCCATCGCCCTGGGCGCCGAGCGGCTGGTCGTGCTCACCGACGTTGCCGGTCTGTATGCCGACTGGCCCGATGAGTCCTCGGTGATCAGCTCGATCAATGCCGCGGACCTGCGCACCCTGCTGCCGAGCCTCGAGGCCGGGATGGTGCCCAAGATGGCTGCCTGCCTGGAGGCGGTCGAGGGGGGCGTCGAACGGTCCACGGTGATCGACGGACGGGTCCCGCACTCCCTGCTGCTGGAAATCTTCACCAACGAAGGAAACGGCACTTTGGTGGTTCCCGATGCCGACGCCATGCCCAGCCCGGTCGTGGACACGGCAGAGCCCGACAACGGGGAGGAATCATGAGTGAGGTAGAGATCGAACTGCACGAGCTCGGCAGCCAGGCCAGTGTGCTGGAGCGCTACACCGGTGCGCTGATCAACACCTTTGGTACGCCGAAGCGCGTCTTCGTCCGCGGAGAAGGGGTGCACGTCTGGGATGCCGACGGTCGCAAGTACCTCGACCTGCTGTCCGGACTCGCGGTGCTCGGTCTCGGCCACGCCCATCCACTGGTGACCTCGGCGATCATGAGCCAGCTCTCCACCCTCGGCCATGTGTCGAACTTCTTCGCCACCCCGGCCCAGGTCGAGCTCGCCGAACGTCTGTCGGCCTTCATCGGTGACGAGACGAAGGTCTTCTTCGCCAACTCCGGCACCGAGGCGAACGAGGCCGCGTTCAAGATCACCCGACTGACCGGCCGCAAGCGGATCATCTCCACCGTCGGCGCATTCCACGGGCGCAGTCTCGGCGCGTTGGCCCTGACCCACAACCCCAAGTACCGGGAGCCGTTCGAGCCGCTGCCCGGAGAGGTCACCTTCGTCGAGTACGGGGACCTCGATGCCCTCGCTGCGGAGATCGACGACACGGTCGCTGCGGTCATCCTCGAGCCCATCCAGGGCGAGGGCGGGGTCATCGTGCCACCGGCGGACTATCTGGCCGGTGCGCGGGAGATCACCCG
>JAKDKP010000099.1 GCA_030453285.1 Propionibacteriales bacterium | reverse complement strand
CGGCAGCCGCGGTTGCCGCTCCGTCGAGGAACTGCCCCTCGAGCGCTGCCTTCTGCGAGGACAGGTCCAACAGGTCCTGCGCGAACGGCTGGAGGTTGGCCAGTCGAGCGACATCGGGGGCGTTGCCTCCCGACAGCCGTGCTTGGAGGGTCTGCTCGATCTGGGCGAACGGCACGATCTCCATCGTGACGGTGGCACCGGTCTTCTGTTCGAACTGGGCAATCAGATCGCGGGTCGCCTTCTCGTCCGGACCGTCGGTGAAGTAGACGTAGGTGAGCTTCTTGTCGTCGGTCTGCTGGGCCGGCTCATCGGTCCCAGTGCCCGGCGCGCAGGCGGTCAGCGCCACCAGACCGACGGTGAGCGCCAGTCCGACAGCCCGGATGCGTGTGGACAATCCCATGACGAGTTCCTCTCCTCGGCCCGCCGGTGTCAGTCCCCTCGACCTCGACTGCGGCGGTTCACGAGAAGCTAACCCACTTTGGGCGTGCAGGTGAACGGCGACAGACAACGTTTGGATGAACAGAATCCATATTGTGATACACAAGTCCAAAATATGAGATATGGGTTTTGTGGAACCGGGTCGCGGCACGGAAGGTGGCAGCACACACACCGCGAGAGAGAGCCCTGCCATGAGTGCACCGACACTGCTCCTGCTGGCCCCCGGCGACGATCGACCCGCCACGCTGCAATCGGCGGATCAGTTCCTGTGTGCCATGCGCGCCGAGCGACCGGACCTGGACATTCGTCTCGCCCATGCCTCGTCCTGCCTGCCCAGCGTCGCGCAGACGGTCAATCGGATCGTTCGCTCGGGCGCCACGGAGGTGATCATTGTCGGTCTGGACATGATTGATCCCCACACCGCCGATTCTCCAGCGCCCGATGCGCGCAGTGCTCAGGCCGTGGCACGCCACATCGGCGAGCGACACCCACAGCTGAAGGTGATCGCTGCTCGCGACTTCGGCCCCGAACCCGCTCTGCTGAATGTGGTTGATCAACAGTTGCGCAGCGCCCTCGCCGACGCCCAGGTCACCGAGTTGGACGGGCTGGTGTTGGCCGCACCGAACACCGGCGACGCAAGGATCCAGGCCAAGATGGCACGCTGCGCTCGGCAATGGAGCCACCACCACCGCTTGCCGGTGATCATCAGCTCCGCCCGTGGTGGCGGGGGTGTGACCGCCGCGCGTGCCGTCGGATCCTTGCGCGCAGACGGGCGGCGCCACATTGCGGTCGGCAGTTGGTTCCTGACCGCCGATGCCCTGTGGGAGTCCGAGCGGGACGCCGCCCTGGCGGCCGGCGCGGTGGCCGTGGCCGACCCGCTCGGTGCCGCCGAGGAGTCGGTCCGAGTGATCCTTTCGCGCTACGCCTTCGCCGCGATGGACCTGCTGGACGCGGCCGACCCCGTACGGGAGAACGGCATCGATCCGGTTGACGCCGAGTTCACCGAGAGCCGCCCGCGCCATCTCACCGTCGTCAGCGCCTGACGCCAGCCGCCCACCCTTCAACGGTGGGCGGTTGCGTCTTTCGTATTTCTTCTACAAGATAGTTCTTATGATGCGACGACGCATGGTCCCCAGCGGGCTCGAACTGCTGGCGCTGCTGGCGGTGGTTGACCTCGATGACGAGGCCTTCGGGCTGGGGGTCCGCCGAGAAGTGAGTGCACGTTCCGGCCACGACTACTCGGTGGGGGCCATCTACACCACCCTGTCCCGCCTGGAGGACAAGGGTTGGGTCACCTCCACCCTCACCGATCCCCTGCCGATCCGCGGCGGTCGTGGCCGCAAGCAGTTCATGATCACCGGCGAGGGACGCCAGGCCCTTGCGTCCGCGCGACGACAGAGCCAACAGCTCTGGCAACCAACCACCGTTGAGGAGAACTGATGCGCGTCACACGCGTCAATGCCCTGCTCGACGCCATGATCACCGATCCCCACGTGGCGGACGCCATGATCGGCGACCTGACCGAGGTGCGTGCCGAGCTGGCCGAGGATGTCGGAGTCGCGGCGACGAACCGCTGGCACGTACGAGAGATGCTGAAGTCCGTGCCGTCTCATGGTGCACCGCCTCCGGACAGCACCGGTGCGGGTGATGCTCGCTGCCTTGATCCTTGGCCCCCTGATCATGTGGGTGGTCGGAATGCTGATCAACGGGCTGGGCTGGTTGCTGTCGGGCTCGGTGCTGGCGGGCTGGTTCGCCGACGGCCGTGGGATGTCGCTTCCACAGCCCCTGTCGGCTGCTGAGCGCGCTCCTGGGCGGATGGGCCGCGGGTGCACTGGTCGTCCGGTGGGGACTCGGATCGGTACTGAGCTCGTTGCGGAAGCCCATCGATCAGCCTGCGCACGGGTGACGCGATGAGGACGGTCGAGATCCTGCTCGACTCCCTGGTCACCGATCCCGATCATGCCGAAGCACTGGTGGGCGACTTCACTGAGGAGCACGCCGAACGTGCCGATCGCAACGGCGCTGGCGCTGCAGGTCGGTGGCGCCGTCGCGGGGTCGCCCGGTCTCTCCCGCCGTTACTGTTGCAGCGTCTGCGCGAAGCCCCGGCAAGGATGCTCCTGACGTCCGTCCTCGGCGTGATCGTCCTGCAGTTCGTCACCGGCGTCATGGTGACCCTGGGCTGGTCGTTGGTGTCCGCGCTCACTGAGGGCGGTGTCCCTTCGACCGTGGGTTTGGCCGTCGAGGTCACCATCATGGCGCTGTGTGGCGCGCTCGGCGGAGCCGTGGTGGCCCGGCTCGGTGGGCGGGGTGCCCTGGCCACCGCACTCTGGCTGGCGATCACGTACGCAATCTTCTTCCTGGCGAACCTGTTCATCACCCAGATGACCGAGGAGGTCCCCGGCACCTGGGGCTACAACGTCGTCTGGGGCGCGGTTCTGATCGGCATCCCGATCGGTGCCGTCCTCGGTGCCCTGCGACGAACCAGGGTTGCCGGCCAGAAGGCCCGTCACCGGGACTGAGTCAGGCTTCGGCGAGTCGCTCCTTCTCGACGTCCACGTCGAAGTCTGCTTCGGGCCAGCCGAGGTCGAGGGCGCGCAGGTGTTCGGTCAGCAGTTGCGCCACGGCCCAGTTGCGGTACCACTTGCGATCCGACGGGATCACGTACCACGGGGCGATCGAGGTGTTGCAGCGCGTCAGGACGTCGGCGTACGCGGCCTGGTAGTCGTCCCACTTGGCGCGTTCGTCGACGTCACCGGGGTTGTACTTCCAGTACTTGTCCGGATTTGCCAACCGTTCGGCCAGCCGCTCCTTCTGCTTGTCGCGACTGACGTTCAGGAAACATTTGATGATCGTCGTGCCCTGGTCGGCGAGCTCGGCCTCAAAGGCGTTGATCTCGGCGAATCGCTTGCGCCACTGTGTCGCCGGGACCATCTTGTTCACCCGTACGGTGAGCACGTCCTCGTACTGCGAACGGTCGAAGATGCCGATCATGCCCTGGTCGGGAACCGATCGGCGGATGCGCCACAGATAGTCGTGCCGCTTCTCGGCAGCGGTGGGCGCCTTGAACGCCGTGAGCTGCACACCCTGCGGATCAACCATGCCGATCGCGTGCCGAATGACTCCGCCCTTGCCGGCGGTGTCCATGCCCTGCAGGATCACCAGGACGCGTCGCCCACCGGCGTCACCCGAACGGCCGGCGGCGTACAGCCGTTCCTGCAGGTCCGACAACTCGGGCTGCAGGTCAAGGGTGCGTTCCTCGGCATCCTTCTTGCCCGCACCGGGATACCCCGTGGTGGCCCGGGGATCAAGGGTCGCAAGATCGACCTTGGTCCTGCCCCGGGGCACCCGCAATTGATCGGAGAGGGAGAGGTTCGCTGCCTTCTTGTTCTTCGCCATCGTTCAACTATGCCGTACGAGGCGAACTTTGGGATGATCAACACCATGACGACCATCGAATCTCCCCAGCGCGACCAGCGCACTACTGGCCCGCTTTCTCCCGAATCCCTGGCTGGCGTGTACGGCTATCCCCCGTCCACGGGCAGCCCTGAGGCCCGTCCGTGGCTCCGGACGAACTTCGTCTCGACCCTCGACGGCGCCGCCCAAGGTCCGGACGGGCGCACCGGAACGATCAACACCGAGGCCGACCACGTCGTCTTCGATGCACTGCGGGAACTGGCCGACGCGGTCATCGTCGGAGCCAACACGGTTCGTGAGGAGGGTTACCGGGCGCTCCGGTTGGAGGACGCCGCCGTGCAGCGGCGCAAAGGCGCAGGTCTGCCCGCCCATCCACCACTGATCGTCGTCTCAGACAGCCTGGAGGTTCCAGACGGGCTGCCGATCGAGGGAGCGGGCCCAGTCCTGGTGGTGACCGGTCAACCCGTCGATTCCGTACGCGCGACGGAGCTCACCAGTCAAGGCGTCGAGGTGGTCAGTCTCACCGCAGACAATCTGCTGTCCGAGTTGCTCGACGAGTGCGCTCGCCGTGGCTGGACCAAGCTGTTGTCCGAGGGCGGACCGCATCTGCACGGTGCGATGGTGGCTGCCGGTCTCGTCGATGAGCTCTGCCTCACGGTCACGCCGGTGGTGATCGGTGGTGAGCGCCTGCGGATTGCGGCCGGCGTCGAGATGGCAGCGGCGTTCACGATCGGGGACTGCTTCGTCGCCGACGACACGGTGTTCCTGCGCATGGTGAGCCGCCAGGACTGATCATGCTTCCCCACCGCCCACCGATCCGGCCGATGCTGGCCCGCTCCGTCGCCAGCATTCCGGCCGGGATGGCGTACGAGCCCAAGTGGGACGGGTGGCGCTGCCTGATCTTCGTCGAGGACCGGCGGGTGACCCTGTGGAGCCGTCGCGGGACCGAGATGACCGACGACTTCCCCGAGTTGGTGGCGGCCGCAGCTGACGCCCTGCCGACGGACTGCATCGTCGACGGCGAGGTGGTGATCATCGCCAACGGTCGGCTCGACTACACCAAGTTGGCCACCCGGCACGGGGCCGGTGAGCGTGCCGCGCGACTGGCTGTGCACCAACCCGCGACGTTCCTGGCCTTCGATCTGCTGGCCGTGGGCCGCGACGACCTGCTGGGGCAACCCCAGTGGCTGCGTCGCGACCTGCTGCTCACTCTGCTCGCCGACTCCGCTGGTGCCATCGTCCCCAGTCCCAGCACCACTGATCTTGATCTGGCGCAGCAGTGGTTCGATGAGTTCGAGCAGTACGGGTTCGACGGTGTGGTGGCCAAGCAGCGCCATGCCACGTACACACCGGGAGCGCGTTCGGTGTTCAAGATCAAGCACAGCAGTACCGCCGACGTTGTCGTCGCCGGGTACCGACTCGACCGCACTTCCACCCTCGACCATCCCTCCCTGGGGTCGATCCAACTCGGCCTGTACGACAGCCGTCAGACCCTGCATTTCGTCGGCGTCGCGGCCGCCTTCCCCAGTGATCAACGTCGCAGCCTGGCCGAAACCTTCAACGAGCTCCGACTTGCTCCCGGCAGCACGGACTATCGCAGCCACCCGTGGCATCCGAGCCGCGCCGACCAGGCACGGATCCCCAGCGACGTGGGGAAACGAGGCGCCGACACGGTGCATCTGATCGACCCGACCCTGGTCTGCGAGGTCACCCTGGAGGCCACGACACCAGCGCCGATGCCCGGACACGCCGACCTCGTCCGGTTCCGGAGCAATTCGACGGTGACGCGATGGCGACCGGACAAGGCTCCTCACGAGTGCACCTTTGCGCAGGTGCAGCCACTCACGTCAGCGCCGGCTGCCGGGCTTGAGGACTGGCTGGCTGTTGCCCGACAGGCACCCGCCGATCCACCGCCGGTGCCCGCGAATGCCGTACGAACTGAGCTTGACCCAACGATGGACGAGAGAGGTTGATCATGAGCATCGATGTGTGGGGATCCGAACCGATCAAGCCGATGTTGGCCAAGGCGGTGGCCGAGATCCCCGCAGACATGGCGTACGAGCCCAAGTGGGACGGCTTCCGGTGTCTGGTGCAGCGGATCGATGATCACGTCGTGCTGTGGAGTCGCGGCGGCAAGGACCTGACGGTCTACTTTCCCGAGCTGGTCGAGGCGTTGACGACCGCGACGCCGACGCGGTGCCTGTTGGACGGTGAGATCGTGATCATCACCAAGGACCGGCTGGACTTCGAACGCCTTCAGGAGCGCATCCACCCGGCGGCCTCCCGGATTGCCAAGTTGAGTGTCGAGCGACCTGCGCAGTTCATCGCCTTTGATCTGCTGGCCCTCGGTCCGGACGATCTCACCGCCGCGCCCGCGGCCGAGCGGCGGCGTGCCCTGGAACGAGTGCTGGATGTTGATCAGCCATCGGTGCATCTCACCGCTCAGACGCTGGACATCGAGGTGGCCAAGGACTGGTTCGTACGGTTCGAGGGTGCCGGGCTGGACGGCGTGATCGCCAAGCCATTGGACGGGACGTACCAGCCGGACAAGCGCACCATGTTCAAGATCAAACACAAGCGGACGGCCGACGTCGTGGTGCTGGGATTCCGCCTGCACAAGAACTCCACCGAGGAGGAGCCACTGCTCGGCTCACTGCAGCTCGGTCTGTACGACGAGCAGGGCACCTGTCAGTTCATCGGTGTGGCCTCGTCGTTCTCGACGAGCAAGCGTGCCGAACTGGCCACTGTGCTGATGGAGCAGGAGGTCAGGCCCGGCGATTCGGGCTTCGATGATCACCCATGGGCCGCTGCCGCCTCCGAGATGCACGACCGGCGCCCCGGCGCGATCAGTCGGTGGTCCGGCTCCCAGGGTCGCGTCGAACAGGAAGGACACCTGATCATGCCCCTGCTCGTGGTCGAGATCAGCTTCGACTACTTCGAGGGCACGCGACTTCGCCACAACGGCCAGGTCGTCCGATGGCGCTCCGACCGCGACCCCGAGTCCTGCACGTACGACCAGATCGAAGTCCCCCAAGCCATCGGCATCACCACCGTGCTCGACACCACGCCCTGACCCGATTGGCTGAGTAGGAAAGCATCCTGCTCTGACCGATCTGCTCTTCGTTGGCTGAGTAGGAAGGCCGCCCTCGGCCGACCGTGTCGAAGCCAAAAGACCACTCCTGGAAACCATTCACGAACCCACCCCGTTGTGGACAACTCAACAATATTCAGAGCTTCATCCACAGATTCTCGTACGGCCGGCGATTGTCAGTGCCGCTCATTAATGTAAGAGCATGAACAGCACCAGCAGCCTCCCCACCCCGACACCCATCCACGGTGCCGGTGCTGAGTTGCTGGACCAAGCCCGTATCCTGCACCAAACCCAGATTCGGGCCGAGGCCGACCTGCTGGTCGTGGCCGCACGGTATGCCGATGTGCATCCACCGATCCATGAGTACGACACCGTCG
>JAKDKP010000738.1 GCA_030453285.1 Propionibacteriales bacterium | reverse complement strand
CCCGGCGGGCCCAACACCCCCCCCCCCGGGCCCCCACCCCCCCCCCCCCGCGCGGAAAGGGGGCGGGTGGCGGGGCACCCGACGACAGGTTGCAGTCGAGGTGCAAGCGCCGGCGATGGTCAGGTGGGATACCCCACGCTGCCCTTCCCCTGGGTGGCTGCTTCGAGGAGCGCGGGAAGTCGATCCAACACGTACAACTGGCTGAGTGGGGTCATGAAGTAGATCGCGCCAGCCAGAATGGCGTCGGTGTAGACGGCCCGACGCTCCTTGACCGCTGCCAGATTCTTGATCGTGGCGAACTTCATCAAGGCGTCGTACGTATCCGAGCTGTCGGTGGCGAAGACGATCACGTCGGCATCAATGCGTGCGGCGTTCTCCGCCGAGATCTGCGCCTGCCCGCCGGTCTCGGGGACGAACTCCTCAAGGCCAGGGGTGATCGTGAATCCGAGGTCGGTCAGGAAGTCGGTGTTCAATCCGTCGGGATAGACCCACAGATTGCCCTCGTACGGTTTGCCCTGGCTGAAGGTGGCGGTCCGCCCCTTCCAGTCGGGGTGCTTGGCGACGATGTCGGCGGCCTTGGTGTCGACAGCGTCGATCAGCTTCTGCCCGTCCGCCTCCCGACCGAGGGCCCGCGCAATCTGCAGAGTCTGGTCGCGCCAGGGCGAGAAGTACGGCACGGAGCCGGTGATCGAGACGACGGTGGGCGCGATCTCGGACAGTCGGTCGTAGTCGGCCTGCTCGAGCCCGGCGTTGGTGCCGATGATCAGGTCCGGGGTCAGGCTGGCAATCCGCTCGAACTGGAGACCGTCGGCGGTGGAGAGCACGGCCGGGCGGGCATCGCCGAGGAGCGCGGTGGCCCACGGCCAGGTTGCGGACTCCTGCTGGCCGTACCACTCGGTGACTCCGACCGGGATGACGCCGAGCTGCAGAAGGACATCGTGCTCGGTGAGTCCCACCGACACCACGCGTTGCGGTGCGGCGGCGATCTCGGTGCTGCCGAACTTGTGCTCGACGGTGCGCGGAAAGGTGTCGCCCGGTCCGCCGGCGGGAGGGGCGTTGGGACGGTCGCTCGGCCCGGTGCAGGCGGCTGCGGCGGCAAGCGTTGACAGAGCGAGGGTGGCGCCCATGAGGCGCCGACGAGTCAGGAGCATGAACCATCCGATCTGTGGAATGAGGCAAGCCTAACCTTATGCCACCTTCCGCCTTGGTTGGCGGCCCGGCCCGATCGGCGGAGCGGGGACGCCCGAGTTGCCGCCGTGCTGTTTCATGGAGGCCGTGCGCAGGGTGTGGGGAATGGTGTCGTTGGCGGTACTGCTGGTAGTCGTCGGTGTCGCACCGGCCGAGGATCCGCAACTGGTGGTCTACGTGGTCCTGGACCAGCCCACCAACGGCAACTCGGGCAGCATCCTGGCCCTGCCCGTGGTGAACAACATCCTCCAGATGGCGCTGCCGCGATACAACGTGCTGCCATCGACCACGCCCGCACCGGAGGAACCTCTCACCTATGAGTGATGCAGCCATCCGACCCTCGGGCGTCACCGCGATTCCCCTCGCCACCCTGGTGGGGGGAATCGACGTGACCGGCGACGTCGGCGCCCAGGTCTTCGTCACCGGCATCAGTCTTGATTCTCGCGACATCGTC
>JAKDKP010000737.1 GCA_030453285.1 Propionibacteriales bacterium | reverse complement strand
ACGCCTCGGCGAGGGTGTCGTAGGAACGACGGGTGTCGGACAGGTACGAAGGCTCCACCGGACGGATTCTAGGCCGGCTGCCGGCCCTCACCGGGATCGCCGACGGCGCGGTGCACCTCAGCAGAACGAGTCATCGCGGTCAGATCACCGGCAGTCGGCGAGGTGCGGCGAGGCGGCGCAGGGCCGGCGCGACGGGTGCCCCGTGCAGCACCGAGTCCACGCCATCGGTCAGGGCCCGCGCGTAGCTCGGCAGGGCGGCTTCGAAGGCGGCGACGGTGTGGGCGACCAACTCATCGTCGTGTGCGGCCGAGGTGACCAGGGACTGGCCCAGCACCCCGTGGGTGAGCAGTTCGGCCAGCAGCACCGTACGGAATTCCTGCGACGGTCGACGGTCAGCGTCCAACGTCTCGAACATCAGGCAGGACGGACGACCGACCGCCCGCAGATGATCAGTCAGTCCGGCTCGTGCAGCAACGGCGTTGATGCCGACGGCAAGCTGACGCCCGGCGGTTTCCATCTGCCCGATCGGATCGTGCCGGCGGTGTTCGGTCAGCACCGCCCGCAGGGCGGCCAGCCCGACGGTTTCGGGACCGTAGGTCGTCGACAGCACGAAGGCGCGCGGCTGGTCGGTGTTGAGTCCGCCGACATCGAGGAGTGCCGCCGAGCCGGTCAGGGCCGCGATCGCGTACCCGTTGCCGATCCCCTTGGCCCAGCAGGACAGATCGGGGGTGATGCCGGCGAGGCGTTGCACCCCACCGGCGGCCCAGCGGAAACCGGTGATGATCTCGTCGAAGATCAGGACCGCGCCGTGCCGACGAGACAGGGCCTGCACCCCGGCCAGGTAGCCGGCGGCAGGCTCCTGCGTGGAAGTGGCCGGTTGCAGGATGACCGCGGCCACCTGGGATCCGTGCTCATCCAGCAGCCGTTCGAGAGCAGGCAGATCGTTGAACGCGAACCGCAGTCCCCGGTGCTGCTCACCGGCCGGAATTCCGCGGTCCATCTCGGTGTGGCTGATGTACCAGTCATCGACGGAGAAGAAGGACTGGTCACAGATGGCGACCAGATCGCGGCCGGTGTGGGCGCGGGCCACCTTGATCGCCGCGGTGGTGACGTCGGAACCGTTCTTGGCGAACTTCACCATCTCCGCACCCGGCACCTGATCAAGGAACTCCTCGGCGGCCATCGCCTCGAGGCGTTGCGGCCGGGAAAAGTTCACGCCATCGCGCAGCGCGTGGCTGACCGCGGCGTCGACCCGCGGGTGGGCGTGACCGAGGGTGACCGAACGGAGCCCGGCGCCGTACTCGACGAAGCAGTTGTTGTCCGCATCCCACACCAGGGCACCGCGGCCCCTGACCAGCACCGGTGCCATCTGTTCGGGGTACTGGTCGGACCCTCGCGCGTACGTGTGGGCGCCACCGGGGATCAGTTGGTGGAGACGATCCTGCAGATGGTTGGAGGCATCGAAGCGGGTCACCGGATCGGTCGGCCACGCCAGGCGTGGGTTCCCGGGCAGTACGGGCAGGACCCGGCCGGCCAGCACGGGATGGTCGGCACAGAACTCGGCCAGCAGATCCGGCACGAACAGCAGCCCCTCGTCGGGAAGCCGTCCGTCGGCGGGCGCGGTCAACTCCTGCGGTGCCACCA
>JAKDKP010000098.1 GCA_030453285.1 Propionibacteriales bacterium | reverse complement strand
GCCACCTGGTTGGACCGGGGCGCCGCGGCTCCCACAACGGACTCGCCGACGAACGCGCAGGAGTCCTCAGCTCCGGCGGAGATCGAGGGTTCCTCGGTCCGGCGACATCTGATGCCGCACGGCACCGCCTTCGTGGTGGTGGTCCTCTTCTCCCTGGCCCACATCTCCACCACCACGTCGCTGCCACTGCTGCTCGTACGGGAATTCGACGTCCCCGAATCGGCGACCGGACTGTTCCTGGGGCTGAAAGCCGCCGTGGAGATGATCGCCATCCTCGCCACACCGTTGCTGGCCAAGCGGTTCAGCTCGGCCGCCGTGCTCACGATCGCCGGCCTCGGCGCCCTGATCGCGTACGGCAGCTATCTCTTCGGTAGCGGATTGGGGTGGGCCCTGTTCGCGGCGGTCTGCGAAGGGGCCTACTACGGCCTGTTCGCCGTCACGGCGCTGACCTGGATGCAATCCATTGCTGGCCTGCAACTCGGTCGCTCGACCGGCTCCTACATGAACGCCATCTACGCCGGCGTGCTGGTGGGTGCCCCACTCAGCGGCTTGGTCGCATCGGTCAATCTCGGCTGGATCGCCGGCCTCTCCCTCCTGGCCGCACTCCTTGCCCTCGGTGCCTTGCGGTTACGCGGCCGGGCGAGCGGTCGATGATCAGGAAACGGCGTCGACGCAGGACCTGAGTTCGGCCACGATGCCGGGGATTGCGCTGTCGGGCAGGGCGCTGGTCGGCCCGGAGGCCGACACGGCCAGCCGTGGGTGACCGGGGACCGCGATCGCCACGCAGGTGAGGCCGGTGTTCAGTTCCTGGTCGTCGACGGCGTACCCGACCCGTACGGCCTGCCCGACGGCCAGATCGAGGTCCTGGCGATCGGTGATCGTGCGGTCGGTGAACCGCTCCAGCCGATGCGGCAGGGATGCGACGACGGCCGGTGCCTGGGTGAGGAGAATCTTCCCGACCGCGGTGGCGTGTAGCGGGCCGCGCCAGCCCACATGTGAGGCCATCCGGAGCGGGCCGGGCGGATCGACCTTGGAGATGTAGCAGACGCGGTCACCATCGAGCACCGCCAGGTGGACCGTCAGGCCGGTCCGCTCGACCAGCGCGGACAGTGCTGCCTGGAGTGCCGGTGGCACGGCCAGCCCGGTCCGGAGGCTTGCCGCCAGCTCGAGGAGGCGAAGGGTGAGGGCGTACCGCTTGTCCTGCTTCCACACGTACCCGTGCGCGATCAGCGTGTTCAACACCCGCAGGGTCGTGGCGCGGGGCAGGTCGAGTCCGCTGCTGATCACTGTCAGGCCGACCGGTGCGGACTGTTCGGCGAGCAGGTCGATGGCTCGTACGGCATGTGACACCGAGTTGATGGTCGTTGCGGTCTTGACCACGCTAGGCCACGCTCCTAGGCTGAAGTATCCATATCGATTAGATATGTTCAGTATTGATACTTTGGAGTGGGAATGCAAGTAGCGGTGGTGCAGGACGGCCCGACCGCGTTCGACCGGGAGTCGACGCTGGTCACGATTGACGCCAGGACC
Organism: Propionibacteriales bacterium; assembly: GCA_030453285.1. GTDB lineage: Bacteria > Actinomycetota > Actinomycetes > Propionibacteriales > Propionibacteriaceae > Carbonicoccus. The sequence goes on along the minus strand of JAKDKP010000098.1, from coordinate 5,841 downwards.
AGGGAAGCAGCCTCGGCCGGGGCGGGACTGGTGCTGTTCCCGGAGGCGTTCATCGGTGGCTACCCGCGCGGCAGCACCTTCTCCTCGGTGATCGGCGCTCGCGACCGGTCCGGCTATCAGCTCTACCGCCGGTACTGGGAGTCGGCGGTCGACGTTCCCGGTGAGATGGTGGATCGGCTCGCCGACCTCGCGACCGAGCTGGGCGTGTTCCTGGTGATCGGCGTGATGGAGCGCGAGGGCGGCACATTGTTCTGCACGGTGCTGTTCTTCGGCCCCGAAGGCTATCTGGGCAAGCATCGCAAGCTCATCCCGACCGGGTTGGAGCGTGCGGTGTGGGGTCGCGGCGACGGCAGCACGCTACCGGTGTTCGACACCCCGGCCGGCCGGATGGGGGCGGTGATCTGCTGGGAGAACTACATGCCCCTGCTGCGCATGGCGATGTACGACAAGGGCGTCCAGCTCTATCTGGCGCCGACGGCCGATTCCCGCGACACGTGGGTGGCCACCATGCGGCACATCGCGGTCGAAGGTCGCTGTTACGTGCTCGGTTGCAACCAGTTCACGCGTCGCGGCGACTATCCGCCGGAGATGGACAGTACGTACGGCGATGATCCCGACACCATCGTCACCCGCGGTGGGAGCTGCATCATCGACCCGTACGGCCAGGTGCTGGCCGGGCCGTTGTACGACGAAGCGGGGATCCTGTACGCCGACGTCGACCCAGGCGAGACCCGGGCGGCCAAGTTCGACTTCGAGGTGGCGGGCCACTACGCCCGCCCCGACGTGTTCCAGTTGAGTGTCAACGAGACGCGTCAGCTCTCCACCGTCCGGCACGACGAGGGGGAGGAGAGCCGATGACCGCAACTCTGCCCACGCGCGATGACGTCCTGTCGGCCGCTGATCGAATTGCCCCGTGGGTGCGCGTCACGCCCACCCTTGAGGTGAAGGTGCCCGGGGTGAAGGCTCCCGTACACCTGAAGCTGGAGCAGTTGCAGCACACCGGCTCGTTCAAGGTGCGCGGGGTCTTCAACACATTGCTGAGCCTCGACGTGCCAGAGTCCGGTGTCACCACCGCCAGTGGCGGGAATCATGGCGCCGCCCTGGCGTTTGCCGCCGAACAACTCGGCCACCGGTGCACGGTGTTCGTCCCGTCGATCGCCCCGGCCAGCAAGCTGCGCCTGATCGAGCGGTACGGGGCAACGATCGAGGTCGCCGGTGACGTGTACGCCCAGTCGGTGGAAGCTGCCGAGACCTATGCTGCGGACACGGGTGCGGCCAATGTCCATGCCTATGCCGGGGCTCCGGTGATCGCCGGGCAGGGAACCGTGGCGGCCGAGTTCGACGCGCAGGTGCCGGGCCTGGATCTGGTGGTGGCGGCCGTCGGCGGCGGAGGCTTTCTCGGTGGCGTGGCCGCGTACTACGGCAGGGACACGAGGCTGGTCGGCGTCGAGCCCGAGCAATCCCCGTCGATGCACGCGGCACGCGCCGCCGGTGGCCCGGTGGACGTGTCGACTGGAGGCGTGGCGGCCGACTCGCTGGGCTGTCGGCGCGTCGGAGATCTCGCGTACGGTCTCGCCGAGCAGTTCGTCGACGACCTCGTCCTGGTGTCCGACGCCGAGATTCAGGCTGCCCAGCAGTGGTTGTGGGATGAGTGTCGCCTGCTCACCGAGACCGGTGGCGCCACCGCCCTGGCGGGACTGTTGTCCGGGCGTGTCCAGGTCCCGGCGGGCTGCCGCCTCGGCGTGATCGTCTGTGGCGCCAACACCGAGCCCAGCCAGATCGAGGGCAGCGGGTAGCCCCGACCGTCGCTCGACCTGGTGCCGGCCGGTCGATCTGGCGCCTGTCAGTTGATCTGGAGTTCGCCCATCTCGTCCCAACCCGCGCCGTCGACCTGACGACTGATGATGGCCGGTGTGGCGGTCAGATACTGGGGAAACTCCTGGGTCATCTGGCGGAAGTGGTCGCTGGTGACATGTGGCTCGGCGCCGTCATCGGTGAAGGCCTCGACCAGGACGTACAGGTTCGGGTCGTCGAGGCTGCGGGACCACTCGAACGACAGGTTGGCCGGCTCGGCACGGGTCGCCTCGGTGAACTCCCGTACCCGCTGAGGGAAGGACTCGGCGTATTCGGGCTTCACGGGAAACTTCACCACGATGAGGATCATGCCCCCATCCTGACATCGGGGTGGCGCCAGGTCATCCGGCCGCCGGTCCGCCCACCCGGGGCCGACCGGTCAGCTGTCTGCATCGGCCAGTGCCTGGGCAAGATCCGCCAACTGCGCCACGGTGGGCAAGGTTCGGACGATTCTGGCGACGGTGGCGGCGGCGAAGTCGTGATGCTCGGGTGCCGTGGGGTCAAGTTGGACCTCGAGCTGTTCGCTGAGGAAGTTCAGGATGCTCGCCAGGCCGGTGGCGAAGCAGTCCGGCCCGGTGATGCGCGCCGTCGCGCCGCCCGCTCGGTGGGCCGCCACCAGCTCGCGAGCGAGATCGATGTCGTCACCGACGCTCAGCAGGAGTCCGCCCAATTCCTGCAGGGGGACGAGGGGGCCGCTGTTGTCCCAGTCCACGAGCACTGGTCCGGCGGGATTGTTGATCATGTTCGCCGGCTGCAGATCGCGATGGCACCAGATCGCATCCCGGGTCGCGGAGTGGTTCGCCAGGGTCGTGCGTTCGATGATCTGTGGCAACAGGGCCGACAACCGCTCGGCGTCGGGGAGCCGCCCTGCCCGTACGCGTCGCGCGAGCTCGGGCCAGTCGGCCTCGACTCGCAGATACCAGGCAGGGATGGACATTTGAGGTGGTACGGGGACCTGCAGCCCGTGCATGACTCCCATCCACCCCGCCAGGATGATCATGGAATCCGCATCACCGTCACGACCGGCGGGACCGTCCACCCACTCGTACAGGCGATACCGCGTGCCGATCCCCTGGTCGCCGACGAGGACGGCGCCGGTACGACTGCGCAGCGGCGCTGGGCTGGGCACGCCGGCCCGGGCGCAGGCGTCCCGGAAAGCGACCTCCATCCCGACGGCTTCCTCGGTCGGTGAATAGGACAAGAACTGCTTGACCGCGTACGAGCGGATCGGCTCGTCGGCGATGTCCAACCGATACAGGGCTCCGACCGCGCCACGCGTCACCGGCTCACATCTGATCGGCTCACCGAGAGCGAACTCGTCGGCAAGCCATTCGGCGAGGTCACGTGACGGTGCGGTGGTCATGATCATCAGCGTGCCCGAGTCCCGCTGCAAGCGCACCCGCATTCGTGCCAAGCGTCGACTCCCATGCGGGTGGGGACGAGGACGAGGGTGAGCGGTGCGTGATCGGGCACCGACGATAGGCTGCCCGGATGGACCTGCAGCAGATTGGCGCCGGCCATGCTGCGATCAAGCGGGTCATCGATCTGCAACGCAACACCGCGCCCAACCCGACCCTGATGTTCGTCGCCGAGGGGCTCTGGGCACACAACGCGCTGCTGGAGACCGGCACCCCGATCGACACCTTCTTCTGGTGCCCGGAGGCGTCCTACTCCGATGAGGCCCAACTGCGGGCCCGTCAGTCGATCGAGCGGGCCAAGCGGTCGTTCCAGATCTCGGCAAAGACCCTGGCCCGGGTGGCCGAACGGGAGAAGCCCGACGGCCTGCTGTCCATCACCCAGTTGCCGTACTGGACGCCACGCGACATCACCTTGCCCGAGACGGCCCTGGTGCTGGTGGCCGACGGCATCGAGATTCCCGGCAATCTGGGCACCCTGATCCGGACCATGGACGGGTGTGCGGCCGATCTGCTGGTGATGGTCAATCGGCGCACCCGGCTCACCCACCCCAAGGTCTTCCGGGCCAGCCACGGAATGGTGCTGAGCGTGCCGACGATCGAGTTCGACTCGGTGCCCCAGGCGTCGGCCTGGCTGCGCGAACGCGGCTTCACCGTGCTGCTGGCCGATGCCAACACCGACCAGTCCTATCGGGATGTCACGTACGACCAGCGCACCGCCATCGTGTTGGGCAACGAGCGCTACGGCTTCAGCAAGGAATGGCGGGACGAACCGTTCGCGCCGATCCGGCTGCCCATGCTGGGCCGGGCCGACTCACTCAACGTCTCCATTGCCGGGGCGATCTTCCTGTACGAGGCGCGCGCCCGGATGGGCCGATCGGACACCGAGCAGCTGGCGGACCCATCATCGTCCTGAGGCGGTGACCCCACCGTGAGCCATCCTGTGAGGCATGGAACCTATCTGGTGGATCGTCATCATCATGACCGCCCTGATCGGCAGCGGTGGAGTGCTCTTTGCCCTCTGGTACGGGGAACTCCGCAAGCGCAAGACCACCGATTCCTGATCTTGTGAAACGGGCGGGCCCCTCAGCTGTCGAGCACGCCGACATGGTCGAGGTGAGCCTGCAGACCGTCGAGCAGGGTGCACAGTCCGAACTCAAAGCTGGCCTCGTTGGCCACGCCAGGATCTGTCTCTGCCAGGGCGGTGTACCGCTCCAGAAGCAGCGGATAATCGGCCAGATCGGCCTTGGCTTGTTCAACCAGGTCGGCGGTTGAGTCAACGGGCGTGGCTGCATGAGGTGCCGGGGATTGCCCCCACACGTCGCCGATGACGTACGAGAACACCGCTGCGCCGGCCCAGTCAAGATCGAAGCCCTCGAAACCAGCTTGCTGGCAGACCTGGAGCAGGTGGTCCTGAAACCGGACGATCTCGGGTCCGTGGATGCGTGAGTTGCCGCTGAATGCTGCCGTCAACCAGTGGTGCCTGGTGAACAGGCCGCGGAGTTCGCGAGCGGTGGCGGCCAGGCGGTCTCGCCACGACGTGCCCCGAGGGTCGAGTTCCAGTTCGGCGAATACGGCGTTGGTGGCGAGTCCGACGAGGTTGTGCATGTTGCCGACGTGCCAGTACATCGCGTTCGCCGAGCTGTTCAGGGCGGTGCCCAGCCGCCGGGTGCTCAACGCGTCGAGGCCTTCGGCATCCAGAAGGGTGACGGCGGCGGCGATGACGCGTCCGCGGTCGAGTCTTTCGGTGGCCATGTGTCCAATCCTACTGGGCCCTTGCGCGGTGCACAAGTTACTTGTACGGTGCACAAGAGACAACTTGCGCAGTGCACAAGGGAGGAAGTTCAGAATGTCAACATCACTCGACCACACTCATCCACCGACCAGCGCATCTACGGCAGGCAGGCGCTCCTGGCTCACCTTGCTCGCGGTCGCGCTCGGGATCATGGTGATCCAGCTCGACGGCACGATCGTCAGCGTCGCCAACCCAGCCATCGCCGCCAGCCTGGGGGCCGGACCGGCCCAGATCCAGTGGGTGACCACGGGCTATCTGCTGGTGTTCGCCGGCCTGTTGATCCCCGCAGGAACGGTGGCTGACCGGCTGGGCCACAAGCGGGTGTTCCTGATCGGCGTGGGCGGCTTCACGCTGGCCTCGCTGCTCTGCGGTGCATCGGTGAGTGTGGAAATGCTCATTGCCGGCCGCATTCTCCAAGCGGTCTTCGCTGCCGCGATCGGCCCGGCCGGACTCGCTCTGATCCGCACGGCATTCCCGGGCGACGCTCTGCCCCGCGCGCTGGGTGTCTTCGGCGCCGTCACCGCCGCGGCCCTGGCGTCCGGGCCGCTCCTGGGTGGTGCGCTGATGTCGGTGGGCAGCTGGCATCTGGTGTTCCTGGTCAACCTGCCCTTCGGACTGCTGGCCGTGCTGGTCGGCGGACGAGTGCTGCGGCACGCACCCCCGCAGTCACGTGACCGACTCGACATCGCCGGTGCGGTCACCCTCGTGGGGTCGATGGTTGCCGTCATCTGGGGCATCACCTCGATTCAGGACAACGGCTGGAGTGCCAACACCATC
>JAKDKP010000736.1 GCA_030453285.1 Propionibacteriales bacterium | reverse complement strand
GAGGCAGCGCGTCCTCGCCCGGTCGACGGTCCAGTGCGAGGTCGAGGGCGGCCTTTTAGGAAAGGGTGTCGACCACCTCGGAATCGACACCGGCGGCCGATCTCGCGGCGGCCCAATAGCGGATCAGGATCGTGGCCATGGCTTATTCTCTCTCCCTGACCGAGGCCGTGGTAGCGGCCCGGCATCACCAACGGCCGTGGCGGAGGGCACGTGGCACGAATCCTGCTGTTCACCGACGCGGCCACCTCGTCGGAGGTGCTCCCCTCCCTTGGTCTGTTGAGCCATCAGGTGCGCACCGTGCCCGCCCAGAGCGAGGCGGTGCTGAACGCTCCCGAATCCGACCTGTGGTTGCTCGATGCCCGCGCCAGTCTGTTGGCCGCCCGTACCCTGTGCCGGATTCTGGCCCAGTCCGCCCCCTGTCCCTTGTTCGTGGTGGTCGACGGCACCGGACTGGCCGCCCTCTCGCCGGACTGGGGCTTCGGCGACTTCGTCCTGCCCGAGATCGGGCCCGCCGAGTTGTCCGCCCGGCTGACGCTGGCGCTGTCCTCAGACACCGCCTCCGACGTGATCACCACCAGCGGCATCGTGGTCGACGAACTCGCCTATTCGGCCAAATTGCACGGCCGCACCCTCGACCTCACCTACACCGAGTTCGAGCTGCTGAAGTTCCTGGCCCAGAACCCCGGTCACGTGTTCACCCGCCAGCAACTGCTCAGTGACGTGTGGGGCTACGACTACTTCGGTGGTACGCGGACCGTCGACGTCCACATCCGTCGCCTCCGCGCCAAACTCGGCCCTGACCACGAAACCATGATCGAAACCATCCGCAACGTCGGCTACCGGCTCGCGGCCAGGTGACCCACGTACGGGATCATCAGGCCCTCATTCGGTACGGCGGTGATCGGCCCGGGCATTGAGTCGACGGAAGTGCACCGGAAGAGTCCCGGCCGGGCCACTTCTGCGCAGATGACGGACCGCACCGAGGATCTGCGAGGCGACCAACGCCAGCAACGCCACGGCGAACAACCAACCCGAGGCCGAGCCGAAGGTGGCCCGCACCATGGCGGTCATCATCGCCCACATGCCCAGGATGATCGCGAGGTAGGAAACGACGTGCGCCACGTACGAGACCCGCGTCAGGGTGGCCAGCGGTTCCTTCGGATCATCACGCCAGACCCGGACGGCCCGCTGCCAGGCGATGACGTGAATGACGCACACGGCCAGCATCGCCACCGCACACAGTGTCGCGATCACCGGCCAGGTGCTGCTCCCGCCACCCATTTCGGGGAAGTTGATCAGTCCCAGTCCCGCCGCGACGACCGAGCAGAATGCCAGGGCCGCGCCCCCGCGTACCAGGGGAAGGTCTGCGCCCTTGTCCAGCGACGCCGGCCGCACGCCAGTCTCACCGTCGATCTCCACGTTGCTCACGGGGCTCAGGTTACGCGCCGGGGCTAGAGTGCCTCCATGTCGGCACACCCCCCTCAGATCACGGTCACCTCGGTGCTCGACGACGAGCAGGCAGCAGCCGTACGCGATCTCGCCCAGCGCTGCCACACCGTCGACGACCATCATCCGCTCAACGAGGACGGCCTGCTGTCCCTCACCCGAGCCGGGGCAGCCACCCCCCTGTTGCTCAACGACCTTCTGGTCC
>JAKDKP010000097.1 GCA_030453285.1 Propionibacteriales bacterium | reverse complement strand
TGTGGTCCCGCCCGGTGTCTCCGAGGGTTACCAGCTCCTCCAGCGCGCGGACCGACAGGTTCTCGGCCACCACGCGTTGTGCCAGCCGTTCCTGCCCCAGGGGATCGGTCACCGCCAACAAGGCGCGGGCATGGCCGGAGCTGAGCACCCCTGCAGCCACCCGCCGCTGCACCGTCGGGGGGAGCTTCAGCAGCCGGATGGTGTTGGAGATCTGGGGGCGGGACCGCTTGATCCGCGTAGCCAGCTCCTCCTGCGTACACGAGAAATCTTCCAGCATTTGAGCGTATGCGGCGGCCTCTTCCAAGGGATTTAGCTGCGCTCGATGGAGATTCTCCAGCAAAGCGTCCCGCAAGAGGTCGTGGTCCTTGGTCTCTCGTACGATCGCGGGGATACGATCCAGACCGCTCTCGGTGGCCGCCCGCCAGCGCCGCTCACCCATCACGAGCTCGTACTGCTCCGCGCCAACCGGCCGCACCACGATGGGTTGCAAAAGGCCGACCTCACGGATGGACTCAGTCAACTCGGCCAGGGCGTCCTCGTCGAAGACCGTCCGTGGCTGATGAGGATTCGGCACGATACTGCTCAGCGGAACCTCGGCGAAGTAGGACCCCTCGGGCGCGTCCGATCGCGCCGCCGACGCGGGCGACCCCGTCACGTGGTCGACGATGTGGCTGCTCTGTCGGGTGGAGGCTGGTCGCTCGAAGTCGGTCCGCTGAATCAGTTGGCCGAGCCCTTTGCCCAGCCCCGACGGGCGCTTGTCCGCCCCGCGCTTGTTGCCGCTCACTGGTGAACTCCTCGTTCTGCGATCTCGCGGGCGGCATCCAGGTAGCACTGGGCGCCGACCGACTCGGGATGATGACTCAAAACGGTCTGGCCGTAACTGGGTGCCTCGGAGATGCGTACCGATCGGGGGATGACCGTACGCAGGGTCTCCGGACCGAAGTGGGTCCGGACTTCGTCGGCCACCTGAGCGGCCAACCGGGTGCGGGCGTCAAACATGGTCAGCATGACGGTGCCCAGAACGAGCTCGTCATTCAGCTCCCCCTTGACCAGGTTGATGGTGTTCATCAATTGGGACACGCCCTCGAGCGCGTAGTACTCGCACTGAATCGGGATCAGGATCTCGGTTGCGGCGACCAGGGCGTTCAGGGTCAACAGGCCCAGGGATGGCGGACAGTCGAGGATGACGTAGTCCGCCTGGTTCGTCGCCAGGTACTTTGCCAGCGCCTTGGCCAGGCGGTTCTCTCTCGCCACCATCGAGACGAGTTCGATTTCCGCGCCCGCAAGGTTCACCGTGGCCGGCAGCACTCGCAGGTCGCCCGCTTCGGTGGAGGGGTGCGCCAGGTCGTCAATGGCCTCGCCGTCGATCAACACCTCGTACGTTCCGGCGACACCATCACCGTGCTCGACCCCGAGTGCGGTCGAGGCATTCCCCTGTGGATCCATGTCGACGACCAAGATCCGCAGACCGCCCAGAGCGAGTGCAGCAGCCAGGTTCACCGCAGTGGTGGTCTTGCCAACTCCACCCTTCTGGTTGGCCACCACAATGACTCGGGCCACGGACGGGCGGGGGAGTGTTTCACGTGAAACAGGTTCCCCGTCATCCACAGGCGTCACGGAGTCATCGAGCAACGACGCGGTAGATGTTTCACGTGGAACATCGGCCAGAATGGCGGGAACTGGGGCTACATCGGCCGGGCCCCACTCGGTGCCCTCTGGTACAGGCGCGTTGGCCATGGATCCATCCACAACGTTGTCCACAGTCTCCTCGCGACGCGACCCATCCCTCTTCTTATGCTTCTTCTTGCCCATGTCCTCTTCCGTACGTCCATCACCGAGCGGGCGGGCGGGCGTTTCACGTGAAACATGCGGCCATCCGAGTGAGGTGGAAAAGTTGCCACCATGGGGCCAACCCAGCTCCATCTCCGCCATGTTCTTCCTCGTCCGTCGGGCCTCGTTGAAACATCGTCAATCTACTGGACGATGCCTCGTTCGACCGAACCCTTGCCAGCGATCCACCTCAGACACCTGAGACTCTTCCCAACATGCCGCGCTCGGGTGAATACTCCATCTGCGTCATTCACCCCACGACCCGACGGTCAAGAGCATCCGCCGTGTCCCGACACCCGGAAGGATCACCCCTTGTCCGTCTCCAGTGCAGCGCCACCGCGTGCCAACTCACGCGGTCGAGTTCTCTTTGCCTCGGTCATCGGCACCTCCATCGAGTTCTACGACTTCTACATCTACGCCACGGCGGCGGTGCTGGTGTTCCCCACCTTGTTCTTCCCCCACGCCGCCAATCCCACCGTCGCGCTACTGCAGTCCTTCGGTGCCTTCGGTGCCGCCTTCATCGGCCGGCCACTCGGCTCCATCCTGTTCGGCCATCTCGGAGACCGGATCGGCCGAAAGGGCACCTTGGTTGGATCCTTGCTCACCATGGGCCTGGCGACCTTTCTGATCGGTTGTCTTCCCGGTGCCAGCACGCCCGGCTGGGGGTTCGCCGCCCCGGCACTGTTGGTCCTGTTGCGGTTCCTCCAAGGCGTCGGGTTGGGCGGGGAGTGGTCCGGCGCCGCACTCCTGGCCACCGAGAACGCACCGCCGGGGCGACGTGCCATCTACGGCACCTTCCCTCAGCTCGGTGCACCGATCGGATTCATCATCGCCAACGTCTTCTTCCTGGTCGTCTCCAAGACCATGGCGCCGGACTTCTTCGCCACTTGGGGCTGGCGCTTCCCGTTCCTCGCCAGCGCCGTGCTTGTCCTGGTCGGCCTGTACGTCCGGCTCCAGCTCGTCGAGTCCAGCACCTTCACGCGCGTCAAGACCGAGGGTCATGTGACCGCCCTCCCTCTGGCCGTCACCGTCGGCAAGCACTGGAAGCCACTGGTCCTCGGCACCTTCAACATGCTCGCCACGTACGTCATCTTCTATCTGCTGACCGCCTTCCTGCTGACGTACGGGACCACCACCAACTCGATCGACAAAGCGAGGGCGGCCGCGGAGAAGGCCGGAAAACCCTTCGACCCGAACGGGTTCACCCCCGGACTCGGGTTTGCTCGGGACGACTTCTTGGTGATGTTGATTGTCGGCGTGGTGTTCTTCGGTGTCTGCGTGGTCGTTTCCGGCCCACTGGCTGAACGGTTCGGGCGCCGCAAGAGCCTGATCTGGGTCACCGTGGTGATCGGTCTGTACGGGCTGGTGTGGGTCCCGTTGTTCGGACTGGGGAACTTCGCCGGCATCATGGCCGGCATCATCATCGGCTTCATCCTGATGGGCCTGACGTACGGGCCGATGGGGGCTCTGCTGCCCGAGATGTTTCCCACCAACGTCCGCTACACCGGGTCGGCGGTCTCGTACAACCTCTCCTCGATCCTGGGGGCCGCGGTCGCACCCTTCATCGCCGTGGCCCTGTGGTCGCTGGCTGACGGAAGCCCCGTCCTCGTCGGGCTCTATCTCACCGGAGCCGCAGTGGTCACCCTCATCTCCCTCGTGCTCACCAGCGAGACCCGCGACACCGCGTACGAGGACAATCTGGCTGGCTGACAAGCGAGTTGATCATGGTCGCCGAGATTCGAGTGGTGATCCGTCGACCATGATCAACTCCGCGTCCGCATGCTCGGATTCCCTTACCCACAAGGAATCCGTAGCCCCTAGCGCAGCATCAACGGCGTCGGATACGCACCACCGTTGCCGGTTCAGCGTCCGGGCTTGCTCGTACGGACAGCACCTCGGCCATCAGCTTCTGTCGTGTCAGGGACCTCTCGTGGCGGATGACCTCCTCGCCGGCCGAGGCTCCCTTGATCGCCAGCACGGCCCCACCGGCAGTGACCAGTGGCCAGCTCCAACGCACCAACTTGTCCAACGGTGCCAGGGCTCGACTGGTGACAACGTCGTACGAGGAACGATGGTCCTCGGCCCGGTCCCGGACCACTGTCACCCGATCACTCAGATCCAGCTCCTCAATGGCCAGCTCGAGGAAGTTCGCCCGGCGCAGCAGGGGTTCGATACAGGTGACCCGCAGATCGGGACGGGCAATGGCCAGCGGAATCCCGGGCAGGCCCGCGCCACTCCCGACATCGACGACCGTCGCGTTCTCCGACACCAGCGAGGCCAGCGCGGCGCTGTTCAGGATGTGCCGGTCCCAGATCCGGTCGGCCTCCCGTGGTCCCAGCAGACCCCACTCGATCCCGCGCCCAGCGAGGATCTCGGCGTACTGCTCGATCACCGCCGTCCGGTCACCGAAGAGATCACGAACCACTCCGGGGGCCGGAAGCACGATCACACTCAGGCCGGCAGAACGATGACGCGGCGGTTGGGCTCTTCGCCCTCGGACTCGCTGACCAGTCCGGCGGCGGCGACCGCGTCGTGGACGATCTTGCGTTCGAATGGGTTCATCGGCGCCAGGCGGACCGGCTCCTTGGCGTCCTTGACCTCCTGGACCGCATCGGTGGCCAGATCGCGCAGCTCCTTGCGACGCTTCTCCCGGAAGCCGGCCACGTCCAGCATCAGCCGCGTACGGTTCCCGGTCTCGGCCATCACGGCGAGCCGGACCAGCTCCTGCAGGGCCTCCAGGACCTCGCCATCGGGGCCAACCAGCACCTGCGAGTCGGTGACGACCGACACCTGGGCGCGTCCACTCTCGGCGTAGGTGTCGATGTCGCCGTCCAGATCGGCGATGTCGAGCAGTTCCTCCAGGTAGTCCGCAGCCACTTCACCCTCGGAGTCAACGACGCTGGCCGACGTGGACTTCTTCGCTCCGTCCGATCCGTCGGTGACGCCGTCGGCAGTGGCCTCATCGGTGTCACCGGGAGCGTCAGGGGTCGGTCCCTGGTCTGCAGGGGCCCCGATCTCCTCGGTCACCGCCGCCTCGGTGGGATCGGTGTCCGGGGTCTTGTCGGTCTGGGTGGAGTCGATCTCGGTCATGCTGGACTCGGTGCTCATCACGTGCTCCTGGGCTCTGCGGAGGCGCATCCTGCGCCATCGGTCTCGATGATCGTGGTCAGACGGTGAGGGCCACCGTCAGCGTTGATTCCTGGTGTTGCGTTGCGAACGGGTCTGTCGACGTGGCTGCTGGCGTTGGATCTTGTTCACATCCGTGGGCCCGGTGCCGGGATCGCCATCGGTTGCCGCCGCGGCCGCCGGGTCAGCGACCACAGGCTTGCCCTTCGCCTTGCGCTTGGCCTCCCATTCGGTGAAGGCCTCGGTGCCGGGGGCGGGGTTGCGCTTGATGATGTAGTACTGCTGGCCGGCGGTCCACAGGTTCGAGGTGAGCCAGTAGATCAGCACACCGACAGGGAAGTTCACGCCACCAACGGCGAAGATCACCGGGAAGATGTAGAGCATGATCTTCTGCTGTTGGGCCATCTGACCGGTCAGTGCCTCGGGAGGCATGTTCTTGCGCATCAGCTGGAGCTGGGTGTAGAACATCGTCCCGGTCATCGCCAGGATCAGGATGACGGTGACGAAGAAGACATTGGTGAATCCGGAGAATGGCCACATCTGGTCCGAGATCCGGGCACCGAAGATGGTGGCCGCCCGTAGGGACTCGACCAGGTCAGGACGATCCACCAACCAGGAGCCCAGGGCCTCGCCCCGGGACGCCCCCGAGAGGACCTGGAACAGGGCGAAGAAGACCGGCATCATCAGCAGCATCGGCAGGCAGGACGCCATCGGGTTGGCGTTCTCCTCCCGGTACAGCTTCATCGTCTCCGACCCCAGGCGTTCCCGGTCGTGGCCGTACTTCTTCTGCAGTTCCTTGATCTTGGGCTGGATCATCTGCATGTTCCGCGAGGACTGGATCTGCTTCACGAACAGCGGGATGGTGCAGGCGCGGACGACGATGGTGAGACTGACGATGGCCAGCACCCAGGTCGCCCCGGAGTCGGTGCCCAACAGCGGGGAGAACAGCCAATGGAAGAGAACCAGCAGACCGGACACCGCCCAGTGCAGCGGCGTCATCAGGGTCGTGAAGAACCCACCGATGCTTTCGAAGATGCCCATCGGCACCAACAGCGGGATCAACGTTTCCATCAGTTTCCTCAGTCCTGTTGTCCGCACAGCACACTGTGCGGGCGTTCGTTCGGCAAGCGGGTGTCGACCCGGGCCGACTCCTGTTCGGCGGCCCACCGTTCGGCCTCGGGCGTGCCGGGCACCGGGTCGTAGCCGCCGCTGGCCCACGGATGGCAACGTCCCAATCGACGCACCGTCAGCCAGGTTCCCCGTACGGCCCCATGGTGCTCCACCGCGCCCAACGCGTACGACGAACAAGTCGGCCAGTAGCGACAGGTGTTGCCGTACAGCGGGCTGATCAGGAGGCGGTACGCCTTGAGTAGGCCGATCAGGACCGGCTTCATCGTGTCAGCTTCCGTAGGCAGCGCGCCCAGGCATCGCCGAGATCGGCACCCAGTTCCGCGCCCGCGGCCGATGACGGCGGCAGGGCCCGGATCACCCATCGGGTGTGGTCGGGGCTGGTGGCGAGCTGGTTGACAGCCAGGTGACGCAAGCGACGCTTCACCCGATTGCGGATGACGGCATTTCCGACCGCCTTGGACACCACGAAACCGACCCGTCGACCGGCCTCGGGGCTGGTCGTGGCATGCACGACCACGCTGCTCCGTCCCGCACGAACTCCGCCACGCACGGTGGCCCGGAATTCGTCAGCAGACCGCATCCGCTGGGGTGAGGGCAGCATCGCAGAGGTCAGGCGGACAGCTCTTCGCGGCCCTTGCGACGGCGGGCAGCAAGGATGCTGCGCCCGGCGCGGGTCCGCATCCGGGCCCGGAACCCGTGGGTTCGGCTGCGACGCCGGTTGCTCGGCTGGAAAGTGCGCTTGGTCACTGGAATGACTCCCCGTTCGTGGGTTGCTCGTCGGTCGTACGTGAATTTCGCCTCTGGCACCGGCGTGGAGAACGGGCACGTTCGTGGGCGCAGAAGACTGGGCGCTGTGGATACAGCGACTGCCCAACGGTACGTGCGCGCCGACGCACGGTCAAACTGCCGCGCACACCGTACGGGCATCAGGTTCGGCGTCCAGTCGACACGCCGGGGGACACACAATCATCGCCGCGTCAAGGTTGCGGAGGGTCCGCCCGGGTCAGTAATCTCACCCCTTCAGCCTCTTCGCCCGGCCCTTGTTGCCTGCCGGTGTGGAAGGTGCCGGACAGGTTTCCACAAGCTTGGGAACCGCGTTACCCTCGTTGGCACCCACTTGCGCACAGCTTGTGGACAAACATGTGGATGACGCCGTCGGTACGTTTGCCAGGGGCGCAGGATCCTGCACAGGGAAGTTTCTCCACCACTCGAGTCGTCTGTGGGAGTGAAGTTGTCAGAGTCACCGGGTACGGCTCGCCGCAGCGCGGACGACCTCACATCGGCCTGGCAACACATCCTCGACCAGACCTCACCC
>JAKDKP010000096.1 GCA_030453285.1 Propionibacteriales bacterium | reverse complement strand
ATTGACCCTGTTGATCTTGGTATCCCTGTTGATCTTGGTGCCGACGACCCGTCGCGTGCCCCGCGACCGGTCGTGGCGGTGGTCGGTCGGCCCAACGTCGGCAAGTCGACGCTGGTGAACCGGATCATCGGCCGCCGCGAGGCCGTCGTCCAGGACGTTCCCGGCGTCACCAGGGACCGGGTCTCGTACGACGCCACCTGGAACGGCCGCGAGTTCGTGCTGGTCGACACCGGCGGGTGGGCGCCCGATGCCCAGGGGATGGCTGCGCAGATCGCCGAGCAGGCCGAGATCGCGATCCACGCCGCCGATGCGGTGCTGTTCGTCGTCGATGCGACCGTCGGCACCCAGGACGTCGACGAGGCCGTCGTACGGATCCTGCGGCGCAGCCGCAAGCCGGTGGTGCTGGCCGCCAACAAGGTCGACGACACCCGTACCGAGGGCGAAGCTGCCGCGATGTGGAACCTGGGGCTGGGGGAGCCGTACCCGGTCTCGGCCATGCACGGACGCGGCACCGGCGATCTGCTGGATGCGGTGTTGGAGTCGCTGCCCGAAGCCCCGCGGGAGACCTTCCAGCAGGCGGGTGGGCCGCGGCGGGTGGCGATCGTCGGCAAGCCGAATGTCGGCAAGTCGAGCCTGCTCAACAAGATCGCCAAGCAGAACCGGGTGGTGGTCGATGACGCGTCGGGCACGACCGTCGACCCGGTCGACGAGCTGGTCGAGATCAATGGGGAGACGTTCTGCCTGATCGACACCGCGGGGCTGCGCAAGCGGGTCAAGGAGGCGTCGGGGCACGAGTACTACGCCTCCCTGCGCACCCAGGGCGCGATCGAGCGCGCCGAGGTGTGCATCGTGGTGATCGATGCGTCCGAACCGGTCAGCGAGCAGGACCTGCGGATCCTGTCGATGGTGGAAGATGCCGGGCGGGCCCTGCTGATCGCCTTCAACAAGTGGGACCTGACCGACGAGGAGCGGCGCTTCTATCTCGACCGGGAGATCGAACGCGACCTGGTCCAGTTCGGCTGGGCCGAGCATGTGAACATCTCCGCGTTGAGTGGTCGGCACGTCGATCGGCTGCAGGTCGGGCTGGCCCAGGCGCTGGCGAGCTGGGAGACGCGTGTGCCGACTGGCAAGTTGAACGCCTTCCTCGGTCGGATCGCGGCTTCCCATCCCCATCCCGTACGGGGCGGCAAGCAACCCCGCATCCTGTTCGGCACCCAGCCGCACACCTCACCGCCCACGTTCGCCCTGTTCACCTCCGGCGATTTCGATGACGGGTACGTGCGCTTCATCGAGCGTCGGCTGCGTGAGGACTTCGGGTTCGTCGGTACGCCGGTGCACGTCCAGATCCGGGCCCGCGCCAAACGCAAGTGATCCCCGTACAAGATCAACTGCTGGGTGTCGCGACAGGTGGGCCCTCCAAGATGACCCGGACCGCCCTCGGCTGGTAGTCTCGCCCGAGCGCCGTGAGGCGTGGACGGGCTGTGGCGCAGCTTGGTAGCGCACCTGACTGGGGGTCAGGGGGCCGCAGGTTCAAATCCTGTCAGCCCGACGTAAAAAGCTCAGGTGAGAGTAGGTTTCTCGCCTGGGCTTCGTCGTGTCTGAGGCTCGTTTTCTGTGGTCCCCGTCTGGCCCCCCCGGCATGGTGCGGGGCGACCGCCTGTGGACGAGCAGGGCGCCGCGAACCCGCTTCCGCGCTCCTTCACCTGGACGAGTTGACATGGGCGCATACTCGCTCGCGATCGGCACCGCGGTTCGCGTCGTCCATGGCCGTACGCCAACCGGGGCCGTCGCGGACGGTGTCGCCTACATCAGTCGGCTTGAAGGCCCCGGCCTCGCCATCAGCGCAGCTGACATCGCCTGGGATACCGGCGAACGCGAACTGCGGGGATGGGACCGTCACGACTCCGACTCAGCTCTCGAAGACGTGATCGGCAGGCTCCGAATTGGCGTGCGCCCGGCCGAGCGATACAAGTCCCAGTCCGCGATGGAGCTTCGAGTAGCGGTCCAGAAACCGGGGGGCAATCCAACGTCGCGAAGATCAGCACGGACGAACTCTCGCGATCAGTAGGGTTCGACGTCGCAGCGACCTTGGACAAGCTCACCGAAGCTATGGTCGGTACTCGCGAGTCCCTGCTCAAAGATTCGGGCCTCCGTCGCGGCCAACTCTGCGTCGTCTTCGACAGCTCTGGCAGTGTCACCCCGGTGCTCGCATGGGCCATTACAAGACCGCTCAGCCTCCTGCTAGCTGACAAGCGTGAACGCCCCACGGCGCCCGTGCCGCAAAGGAAGCCACCCCGCACAGAGGACATGAATGTCGACCGAAGCGCGTCGGGTCCGTCAGGACCTCCAACTCCGACTGGCCGGTGTGCGTCGACGTCTCCGCGTGCCAATGTCAGACGCGGCTCTTACCCTTGAAGCCATGAGCTAGGAGGAACCTGTGGAACTCAAGACCAACCTAAACGACGGTCGCGCTGAGCGACTCGCGCCTTGGGTCCGTGAGATGGATCTCGCGGACCAGACATTCATCACCGGTTCGACCCTGATACTTGAAGACATCCGACTCCGCCGTGATGATCTCCCCGTGACCTTCGAGGAAGCTGACCTCCGGGAAGGTACGCCCACAGAGGCGTACCGTCACGCTGTTACTCTCTCGCGTGCTTACGCCGAGCAGCCGCCCCACACAGGTGAAGACGGCATCGATGAGCACTGGCGGATCTCGAACCTGGCGCGCGAGGTCTCCGAGCGGATCGCGAAGTACCACCCAGAGGTGCTCGGGGGTGATTGCTAATGGTCCGCCGTGTCACTCCTTCTCAGGCCCGGAGCATGATTCGACAGGCCCAGCAGAAGCAGCAGCAAGCGATCCGCAAGGTCAACAGCGCGATCGATCAGTACAACCGTGACGTGCGTGCGCACAACTCACGGGTCCGCGCGAACCGCGCGAGGCTACAGAGCGAGTTGCGTCGTCTCAATTCGAGTCCGACTGTCACCGTCCGTTACACGACTTCGACCAGCGTCGCGCGCACCGTCGGGCGGCGCTTCACAGGCATCGAGTCTGCAGTCGAGAACGGACGCTGGGCCGACCCAGACAACCTTCTCGATCTCGCTGAGGCAGAAGCTGCCGACAGCGTTGCGAGCCTGAACCGGCTGCTGTCGGCTGATGACGAAGCCGCAGCCCAACTCCAAGCGACCACGCTCACGAACGAACTATGGGACATCATTCCAGAGCTACAGGACAGATGGAGTGGTGCCCTGTTCGCGCTGAACCCGAGTAACCCAGACGCGGCTCGGCACTTCTGCACCAGCGCTCGTGAGATGCTCACCGCGATCCTGGACGCCGAGGCGCCCGACGCCATCGTGATCGCCGCGGAGCCGAACTACATCAAGACGCCGAACGGCGGCGTCTCGCGTCGAGCCAAGATCCGCTACTGCCTCGACCGCAGTGGAAACGCGGTCACCGAGATGGTCGAGTTCGTCGATGCTGACATCGACGGTGTCATCGCCCTGTTCGACGACTTCAACAACGGTACCCACGGCGCGGCGGGCCGCTTCCCGATGACTGAACTCGTCGTGCTGAAGGAGCGCGTCGAAAAGGCAGTCAAGTTCATCCACCGCCTCGTTCGGGGATAGAGGCACTCGTCGATGGGAATCCTTAATCGCATCTTCGGCCGTCCCGAATCGACTCAGCGCGACGGTGGTCGTGGGCAGTCGAAGGTTCGCGTCGAAGTGACAATCTCCCGTCCGGGCGAGGCGTCGCTGGTCAAGCTGTTGGGTACGACGACAATCGCGAAGGAAGCGGTCGCAGCACTAGCCGGCCGTCACGGCGCAGGCGAGGGCGGCTACTTCGAACTCGAGGGGACGTTGCAGCGTGAACCCGACAACCAGGCAGATCCGCACGCTGTAGCTGTCCACGTCGAAGGAGAGCGGGTCGGGTATCTGTCTGGCTACGTGGCACGGGACCTCGACTTGTCGAACGGCGGCGCACGCTCGGTCTCGGTGCAGATCTTCACCGAGATGCTGCCGAAAGGGCTCCGTGCGGAGGCGTGGGCTTGGCTCGGACAAGGCCCGCCGCACTGGCAATGGTCGCAAGAGAACCGTCCGCCGATGTCCTCCCGAGCGAAGGCGGAGGCGCATCACGACAGCGTGAGCGAGATGGTGAGCACCGCACTCGCCGACGGAGGCGATCGGGCGGAACAGTTCAAATCGGGGATGGTGAACGGCATCCATTACCTTCAACTTGTCGAGCCGATCAAGCAACTCAAGCGAGATGATCGTCTTGATGAGGCGCTGTCGCTCTGTTATGCCGCCATCAGGGGCGCCGAAGGGTCTGCAGCGCGTGAAGGCCTGGAGCCTGCGCCCTGGTACACGGAGCAAGCTGCGATCATCCACCGGAAACTCGGGCAACACGATCAGGAGGTCGCGGTACTGGTGCGTTGGGTAGACGCCTGTCCTCCGGGTCGAGGAGACGGTAGTCGCATCAAGCAGCGCTTGGACAAACTGCGGCCCTGACATCGCGTTGAGGTATTCGGCTACAACGACACCCGGAATCGCTTCTCGCGCTCGTCTAGCGCACCCCTTGACCCGGTCAAGCTGCCGTCGAGCGGAGAGGCCGGTCGAACACGACGAAGTTGACGTGCGGTGCGCCTCTGGTGGTACTTCTCGGGTGCGCGGGAGGGGGACCAAAAGGGGACCAGAACCATGCAAACTATGCATTTCGTGACGTCCTCTGCATGCTCAGACCCCTTGAAATGGGCGGATTGTGGTTCCGGCGGAGGCTTCTGGACGCCTGGGGGTCGGGGGGTCGCAGGTTCAAATCCTGTCAGCCCGACCGGTTGCCCTGGTGAGAAGGTTTCTCACCAGGGCTTCGTCGTGTGCGGGAGCTGAATTCGTGCGGCCTTTCGTATCGCTGGGACCAGTCTGCCGGGGCATAAACGATCAGAACCGCTCAACTGATGTCCTGCCGGCGGATCAGCCTTGTGGCGACGACCGTGAGCACCACGGCGACCATGATCAACACCAGTGCCTGCCAAGGGTGTGCGGCGCCGTTGGGGAGTTGCGGCACGAGGGCGAAGGGGGAGGCGTACAACGCGTCCGGTGGCACCAGGCGGAACTCGACGGTGAACTCGAGGGCCTGGAAGGCGCCCACCACGATGAACGCGATGGCCGCGGCCGCGCGCGGAATCCCGGCCAGCAGCAGGGTGGTGAGCGCGATGAACACCCACGCGGACGGCGCCCGCAGAGCTCCCGCAACGGCCAGCACGCCGAATGAGCCGGGATCGCTGCCGAGTTGTGCGATACCGATCCCGAGACCGAAGGCGATCAGCATGGCCAGAGACGCCAGGGCGCCGGTGACGGTATGGGCGAGCAGCCAGGCGGAACGGGCGACGGGGCGGGGCAGGATGGCTTCTGCCCGGCCGCTGGTGACCTCCCCGCGGAGCCGGAGGGTGGTCTGGATGCCGAGGATCGCGGCAAACAGCGGCGTGAGATAGAGGGCGACCTGGGTGAGGCCGGATCCGCTGCCGGCACCGCTGCCGAGGGAGAGGTCGATCTGGCCATCCACGGTGGAGGAGACCCCACCGATCAGGAGCCCCACGACCAGCGCCCCCGCGGACCAACCGATGATGGCTACCCGCCTGGTACGCAGGGCGAGGGACACCGGACCACGCAGTCCGGCACTGGCATTCGCCGGGCCCATGCGCTCCGGCAGCAGTCCGGCACCCAGGTCGCGGCGCGAGGCGATCCACACCGCGGCTGCCGCCAGGGCGATCGTGAGCCCGAGGACGGGCAGGAGCATCCAACCGTTGTCGAGGGCGAAGGGGCGAACGGCGGCGATCCACCCGAACGGGGACAGCCAGTAGGCGTTCCCGCCGATGGCATCACCAGCACCGCGGAGCAGGAAGAACGCGGCCACCACGGCAACGGCGATCCCGGTCGCGCCGCGTGCGGTCTGCACAATCTGCCCGGTCAGCCCGGCCAAGGCAGCGGCCAGCAGTCCGAACATGGTGATCTGCCCGGCGACGAGCACCGAACCGGTCACCGAGGCGCCGATCGCAAGGAAGCCAGCACCGACCACGATGCCGGCCGCCACGGATCCGGCTGTCGAGATGCCGTACGCCGCGATCAGTGGAGCGGTCCGCCCGATGGCCGCCGATCCGAGCATCTCGCTCGTACCGTTCTCCTCCGAGGCGCGGGTGTTGCGGACCACGGTGAGTACGGAGGCCAGGCTCACGAAGATCGCCGCGACACCCAGCATGCGCCACAGCCCGACCCCGCCAACATCGCTGCTGGCGATGGGGCCGATCATGAAGAGCTCTCCGGCGCTGGCGTTGACCGATGCGGCCAGTTCTGCGCGGCCAGCCGCCGTCGGATAGGTGGCGATGATGCCCGCGGCAATCACCACCAGCAGCAAGCCGGACAGCAGATACCACGCGGAGCCGCGCAGCCGCTCCCGCCGCAGGGCCAGTCCGAACATCTGAGTAGTTCCCGTCAGGGTGCTCATGCCGTCGCTCCTACCCGGTCCTTGCCGGTGCCGCTCTGGTCGTAGTAGTGCAGGAACAGATCCTCCAAGGTGGGCGGGGCCACGGTGAGGGTCTCGATCCCGAACGAGGCCAGCCGGGTCATCACGTCGTCGAACTGGGTCGTGGCCAGCTCAATACGATTCCCGTCAACGTGCACCTTCTCGATTCCGGTCAACCCGTCAATGCCCGTGGGTGTTCTGGTCAGGGTTGCGGTCACCATGGTGGTGTCATGCCCACGAAGCTGCGCCAGCGTTCCGGTCTCGACGACCTTGCCGGCCCGGACGATGCTGACCCGGTCGCAGAGCTGTTCGACCTCGGACAGGATGTGGCTGGACAGCAGCACGGTACGGCCATCGTCACGCGCCTGCCGGACGCAGCCCTTGAACACCTCTTCCATCAGCGGGTCCAGTCCCGACGTCGGCTCGTCCAGGATCAGCAGCTCGGCGTTCACACTCAGCGCGGAGATCAGGCCGACCTTCTGCCGGTTGCCCTTGGAGTACGTACGGGACCGTTTGGTCGGGTCCAACTCGAACTGCTCCATCAGGTCGTTCCGTCGGGCGCGGTCCTCACCGCCGTGCATGCGCGCCAGCAGATCGATCACCTCGCCGCCGGTCAGGTTGGGCCACAGGCTCACATCGCCGGGCACGTACGCCAATCGCTTCCGTACGTCGGGTGCAGCCGTCCACGGATCGTGCCCCAGGACGTTCGCCGTGCCGCGGTCGGCGTGCAGCATGCCCAGCAGCACCCGGATCGTGGTGGACTTGCCGGCGCCGTTCGGCCCAAGGAGCCCGTGCACCTCCCCGGCCTTGATCGTCAGGTCCATCCCATCCAGGGCCACTGCGTGCCCGAACGACTTGGTGATCTGTTGCAGATCCACGAGGTTTGTCATGGCCATCAGACTACA
>JAKDKP010000095.1 GCA_030453285.1 Propionibacteriales bacterium | reverse complement strand
GAAGCACCGAACTCAACAGCGTCATGCCCGCGCCGCCATTCGGTGCGGCGTGCGCCCGTGCCGTGGATCGATGATCATGATGACGAGATCGACAACCAGACTGGTGGCGACGTAGGCGAGCACCGCCAGCATGGTGAACGAGGTGACCACGGGCATGTCCCGCGCCGTGATCGCATCGACGGTGTACTTGCCGACTCCGGGCCAGCTGAAGATCGTTTCGGTGATCGGCGCACCGCCCAGCAGCATGGCCGTCCCCAGACCGACGACGGTGAGGAACTGCGGGACGACGTTGGGCAACCGGTGCTGGAGCAGATTGCGCCAAGGGCCGGATCCGCGGGCGGTGGCGACGGTCAGGAACGCCGCCGAGTCCAGATCGAGCAGGGCCGACCGCAGCACGCGCGACCACACTGCGGCCGAGGCCAGCGCCAGGGTCAGCGCGGGCAGGAACACCGTCGCCCAGGTGCCGTCGGCGATCACCGTTCCCCACCCGAGCCGGACCGCGACCAGGTCGAGCAGCAGGACGCCGATGAGGTACGACGGAAGTGCGAGTGCCGCGGTGCTCACCAGGCGTGACAGGTGATCGGACCAGCGCCCCGGCTGCCAGGCAGCCAGGACACCGAGCAGCAGGGACAGGACCACCGCCAGCAGGAGGGCGGCCAACGCGAGGATGACGGTCGCCGGCAGGCGGCTGGCGAACTCGCCGGCGACCGGGCTGCCCGTTCGCCACGAAACACCGAGCTCGCCTCGGAACAGTCCAAGGAACCAGTCAAGGAACCGAACCGGTATGGGCTGGTCGAGGCCCAACTGCTCGCGCATCGCCTGGAGTTCGGCCAAGGTGGGCTCTTCGACTCCCCTGGTGTTGAGCACGCGGCGCGCTGGATCGCCCGGGGTGGCGACGAGCAGGGCGAAGACCAGAATTCCGCCGCCCAGAACGCTCACCGCAGATTCGGCGAGACGACGCAGGAGTGACACCCCGGGCAACCTCACGAATCGGGCGCGGTGGTGTGGTTGACCCACAGATTCGCCAACGGGACCCGGTAGCCCTGCCACGTCGGCCCCACGACGACGGTGAGCAGTCGTTCGGCGGCCACCGCGTAGTAGCCGCGCTCCCAGAGCACGGTCTGGACCCGTTGGAGAATGTCATTGCGGCGCTGCTCGGCTGCGGTGAGCCGCAGCTCCTTGATGAGCCGGTCGAGCTCTGGATCACCGATCTTCGCATAGTTGTAGCTGCCACCGGTCGCGACAAGATCAAAGAGTCCCTGATCCGGGCTGCCACCGAAGGACAGCAGGGACGAGGAGAGGGAGACGTCCCAGTTGTCTGCTTCGCGTGCCGCCGCCAGGTCGTCGACCTGACTGACCTTGACCTGGATTCCCACGCCCTTGAGTTGGGCCTGCACCGCCTCGGCGATGATCACACCGTCCGGCATGGTGGAGGAGCACAGCACTCGTACGACCAAGTTCCTGCCGTCCTTCTTTCGCATGCCATCGGGCCCGGGAGCCCAGCCCGCGGTGTCCAGTCGGGCGGCAGCTGAGGCCGGATCGGTGGTCTGGGTGGCGATGGCATAGGGAAAGCTCGCCGGGAACACCCCCTTCGCATGACCCCCGTGGCCCTGGAGCACGTCCTGGGCCATGGCGCGATAGTCGATCGCCTCGAAGATGGCGCGCCGGACCTCAGCATCGCGCATCACCGGCGAGGCGACGCGGGAGATCAACGCGTGCGTCAACCCGGACGGCGCTCCTTCGAGAAAGAAGGAGTCCGTACGCCCGGCCACCGTTCTCGCGGCGCTGATCGGCATGTAGAGGGCGAGGTCTGCCTCGCCCGATTGCACGGCTTGGATCCGGGCCGTCGTCTCGGACACGAACCGGACCCGCAGCCGATCCAGCGCCGGAGCCCCTTGCCAATGGTCGGTCACCGGTGCCAGTTCGGCGCTTCGGCCGTCGAGAGTCACAACCTGGTACGGGCCGGTGTAGATCCCGGCTTCGATGAGCGCAGCCGGGGGTTCGCCGGACTTCTCCCACTGCTGGTAGCCCTCGACGTCCATCACGAGCACATTGGACTCGTCCGCGAGCAGGTTCGGCATCGACGGCGTGGCGACGGTGGTGGTCAGGGTGACCGTGAGCGGGCCGTCGGCGGCGACCTCGTCAAGGTTGGCGACTTCGGAGAACCCGGTGACGTTCTCCTTGGACCAGGTGAGGACTCGGACGAGCGCGTCGGCATCGAAGGCCTTGCCGTTGACGAAGGTGACGCCCTCGTTCAGGGTGAGCCGCCAGGTGAGGTCATCCACCGCTTCCAGTCGGGACAGGACCCATGGTGTGGGCTTGCCATCGACTTGTGGGTGCATCAACAACTCGATGTAGGCGAACTCCGGCCCCCAGTAGCCGCCGTTCTTGGGATCGAGGTCGCTGATCACGTAGCTCGTCACGACGGTCAGCGATCGGTCCGTGCCATTCGCGCCCCCGTTGCGGCTGGCCTGTGAGCCGGTGAAGGAGCAGCCACTCAACGCTGCCGCCGCCACCACCGAGGACAGGAAAAGTCTGCGCTTCATCGAACCGATCCCTCGACTGATCGAGGGGATACCGGGCGTACGCCCGCCGCGTGAGGTGCGTCGTTGATCATGAGTCCGGACTCTACATGATGTAGAACGCAGTCGGAGGGGGCGGTTGCCCGGTCTGGCCAGTGCAGTTCCAGGCTTCGACGAGCTTCGCCACCGTGCAAGGGGATTCGCCCCCGGGCACGCTACTCAGGAGTCACACATTGTCCATCGCGGCCCGCATCGCAGCCACATCGAGCTTCTTCATCGCGTACATGGCCTGGAAGGCGCGGGCCTTGCGGTCGGGGTCGGGATCGGCCAGCAGTTGGCTCATCTCGATCGGCGTGATCTGCCACGAGAACCCGTACTTGTCCTTGAGCCAGCCACACTGCACCTCGCGTCCACCATCGGCAACGAGGGCCTCCCAGTAGCGATCTACCTCGGCCTGGTCATCGCACAGGACCGAGATCGAGACCGCATCGTTGGGCTTGTCGTGTTCTCCGCCGTTGATCGCAACGAAAGACTGCCCACCGGCGATGAAGTCGACACTGACCACCCCTCCGGGCGACCCGTCCTCCTGTTGCGGGTTGTGCAGGGTCGTGGTGACCTCACCCCCAAAGATGGCGATGTAGTGCTGCGCGGCCTCCTCGGCCTGGTCGACGAACCAGAGCGAGATCTGCATGGGTTCCATGATCATTCCTTTCCGTGGGGTGTGTCGGCACCGGCCGGTGCCGACAGGTTGAGTTCGTTGCCGTCGAGGTCCTTCGCGTCCCCGATCCGCCGCCCCCATGGCATGTCGTTGGCCCGGTCGGCGGCATCACCTCCGGCAGCAGCGATCGCACGGAGAGCGGCATCGGGATCGGGTACGGGGATGTCGAGCACGATCCGGCCAGGCGGCGCCAGCCGGGAGGGGTCAGGTGGCCCGGCGTACTCATCGTCACCATCGGCGGACCGCACGATCCCCAGGACTGCATCATCGATCAGCAGAATCACCGAGAAGACATCGCCCGACGGTGGCACCCGCCCCCCCTCCTTGGCGTTCAGGGCCCGGCAATAGAAGGCCGCCAGGCGATCGCCGTCAATGGTGTCAATGAAGGGGGTGATCACTGGTGTCTCCACCGTCGAGTGGATACTTGCCTTTTGCAAGTCCTGATGTGATTCTGTTCTCCACTGAGAGGTGGTGTCAAGAGGTGAGGTCGTACGGGCAATTCTGTGGCCTGGCCAGGGCGCTGGACCTGATCGGTGACCGCTGGTCGATGTTGATCATCCGAGACCTGTTCAGCGGGCCGTTGCGTTTTGGTGACCTCCGTGCGGGACTGCCGGGAATCCCGACCAACATCCTCACCAACCGTCTGCACCACTTGATCGACGGCGGAGTGGTCACCCGGGACGCAGATCCCGGGACCGGGCGTGCGGTGGTGCGCTATCGGCTCACCGACCACGGTGCCGAGCTGACCGGACCACTGTCGGCCCTCGGCCTCTGGGGCGCGTCAACCATGACGACACCGTACGAGGGGGAGGTCGTCACCGACCGTTCCCTGGCCGCAGCACTGCTGGCCGCGCACACCGGGCGGCGTCACCGGCAGCGCATCTTTCAGGTGGAGGTGGCCGATGCGACGGCCCACGCCCGGACGGTCGGCACCTCGGTGGAGGTCGGCGCCGGGCCGACCGCCGATCCCGATCTGGTCGTGACCGGGGATGGTCTGCGTGAGCTGCTCGCGCACACGCTGAGTCCCGCCCGGGCGCTGCGCGACAAGCGGATCCAGATCACCGGTCCGCGCGCGCTGCTGGACGAGTTCACCGAGGCGTTCCACGTCCCTTTGGCGGGGTCGAACTGAGTCAGCTGGCCAGCGTGTGCGTGTCGGTCGGCACCGTGGCGTTGGCGCCGCCGCGCGCTGTGGCCGAACCACTCTGCAGATCAAGCATGCTGGGCAGGATGGCCATGGCGCCGATCAGGATGGTGCCGAGGATGGACAGGGCGGCGATGACATTCGAGACGATTTCCATGTCTTCAACCATCCTCTGCCAGGGCCTGACTCACATCGCCCTGCGGGCCACACCTTCGTACGACCGGAGTCTGATCATCTACAGGCCGTACTCCTCCAGCAGGCGGAGCCAGACCTCGCTCATCGTGGGAAAACTGGGCACCGCATGCCACAGCCGGGACAGCGGCACCTCACCGACAATGGCAATGGTGGCGGCGTGCACGAGTTCGGCGCTGTCCTGCCCGACGAAGGTGGCGCCGATGATCACCTCGGTGTCGACGTCCACCAGGAGGCGGGCGGTCCCGGTGTAACCGTCGGCCTGCAGGGCAGCGCCGGCAGCGGCCGGCAGCGGCACCTCGACGGCGCGGACGTTGCGCCCGGACTCCTTGGCCTCGGCGAACGTGGGACCGACCGCGGCGACCTCCGGGTCGGTGAAGATCACCTGAGGGGTGGCGGTATCGATCGCGGCGTCACTGAATCGGCCGTACCGCTCCAGGTCGGCCGGGTCGACCTCACCGGCGGCGCGGGCGACGACCAGATCACCACAGGCGCGGGCCTGGTACTTGCCCATGTGGGTCAGGGCCACCCGACCTGACACATCCCCCACCGCGTACAACCAGTCCGGCGGATCACCAAGATCAACACCTTGCTCGGCCAGACCAAGATCATCACTGTTGGGGGTACGGCCCAGGGCACACAACACCTCGTCGCCGGTGACACGTTCACCACCGTCCATCGTCACCGTCACCGTGTCGCCGTCGCGGTCGACCGCCGTGGCCGTCGCCCCCAGGCGGACGTCGATTCCGTCGGCCCGTAGCGCCGCCAGCACCGCATCGGAGGCGATGTCGTCCAACCGGCCGAGCACCCGGTCACCACGCACGACCATGATCACCTGAGAGCCGAGGGCGCCGAAGATCTGGGCGAGCTCGCACGCCACCACACCGCCGCCGAGCACCACGAGCCGCGGCGGAACGGTGTCGGTCGACGTGGCCTCGACGTTCGTCCACGGCCCAGCGTCCCGCAGGCCGGGGATGTCGGGGATCGAGGCCCGCGTTCCGGTGGCCACGACCACGGCCTGTCGGGCGGTCAGCACACGGTCGTCGACGGTCACCTCGCGTTCCCCGCTGAGCCGGGCTCGTCCCCGTACGAGCTCGATGTCAGCACCGGCGAGCCAGTCGGCCTGCCCGGCATCGTCCCGACTGCTCACCCAGGACTCCCTGCGGGCCAGCACTCCGGCCACGTCCAGCGTGGCGCCGGTGACTCCTTGCAATCGCTGCGCGGCGCGTACGGCATGGATCGGACGCAGCACCGCCTTGGTCGGGATGCAGGCAAAGTAGCTGCATTCGCCACCCACCAATCGGGACTCGACGACCGCCACACTCAGGCCGCCCTCCCGGGCGCGTTGGGCAGCCACCTCGCCTGCCGGTCCGGCTCCGATCACGATCACGTCATGGGTGTCACTCATGGCTTGACACTAGCCCCGCCATGGAGGAGCGCGGGTTGGTTGGGGGCATCACCGGATGGGTTGCGGCGGCACTTGCCCGTACCGTCATCGAGGTGGAACAACTCACCGAATTGCTGACCTCGGTCACCGGATCGCCGGCGATCTATCTCATCGTGTTGGCGGTCTGCGCGATCGACGGGTTCTTCCCGCCGATTCCCAGCGAGACGACCCTGGTCACCGTTGCCGCGGTCGCCGTGACGACCGGTACCCCGAACCTGCTGTTGCTCGGGCTGGTCGCCGCCATCGGATCGATCACCGGGGACAACATCGCCTTCGCGCTCGGACGACGATTCGGTTCGAGCCGGCTGCGGCGCAATGCCCGGGTGGCCCAGGTGCTGGACTGGGCCGGCCGCGAGATGGCCAACCGGCCCGCCAGCCTGATTCTGGTCGGCCGCTACATCCCGGTCGGCCGGATCGCGGTGAACATGACCGCCGGCGCCACCGGCCTGCCACATCGCCGATTCCTGCTGCTCAGTTCGGTCGCCGGCGTCTGCTGGGCCACGTACTCGTTGCTGATCGCCACCTTCGCCTCCGCCTTTGCCCACGACAATCCACTGCTGGCGGCCGGCATCGCCATCGTGATCGCGATCGTGCTCGGCTTCCTGGTCGATCGGCTGATCATCTGGCGACGCAACCATGTCGAGCGGCTCGCCCGGACCGATGATCGCGTCCCCGCCTCGGTGGACTAGCCGCCCGGCGCGCGAAACTCCGGAGTCGATGCCACCGCCGCCCACTTGGCACGCTCACCGATCCGCGGTGCTGCACACTGGGCACGAGTTTCGCGCGATGGATTGGGCGAGCATGCAGCGGTGGACGCGATCGGATGGCGCGGTCGGGCTGCCGGGTACGACCCCAACTCGCCTGGCCGCACCGTCGATGGATTCGTCGGGCCAGCACGCGGATCACGGCTCCTGTCGGGCTTGGTGGCTAGCCTCGCACGCATGATCACCACCATCGCGATCGAGAACTACCGCTCCCTGCGTGACCTGGTGGTCGAGCTGGACCAGCTCACCGTGATCACCGGCGCGAACGGCACGGGCAAGTCCAGCCTGTATCGCGCGCTGCGGCTGCTCGCCGACTGCGGCGCGGGCGAGGTGGTCGGGTCCCTGGCCCGCAGCGGCGGGCTGGCATCGGTGCTGTGGGCCGGACCCGAGCACGTCAGCGGAGCGATGCGCCGCGGCGAGGTGCCGGTCCAGGGGACGGGCAGACGCACCAAGGCGATCAGTCTGCAGATGGGGTACGCCGGCGACGAGTTCGGCTATCTGGTCGACCTCGGCCTGCCCCGCCCCGATCAGGCCAGCCTGTTCGGCCACGATCCCGAGATCAAGCGGGAGTTCATCTGGACCGGTCCAGTGATGCGCCCGGCGGCCACCCACGTCCGGCGGAACTGGGGCCGCGTTGAGGTGCGTGACGG
>JAKDKP010000094.1 GCA_030453285.1 Propionibacteriales bacterium | reverse complement strand
CTACAACCTCTCGAACGAAGCGTTCGTGCTCGTCGACTACATGATGAGGGAGCACCGCACCGCCGAGTGGGTCTACTACCCCGACCAACAATTCGAACTCGAGCGCCAGCGGCTCGTTGCAGTGGAGTCGATCCATCAGCAGGCCGCATTCGACTCGTCGAACCACTTGAACTACCGGCTGGGCGCACCCGTCACCTACTTCAAGTTCTGCCGCCGAAATGCGGCATTCGACGTAAACGATCTCAAGCTGATGCCAGGCAGCTACGTGCCCACCGACTATGTCCAATCGCTCATGGCGTCCATGCACGGCGAAAGAGGCGCCGCCCGCATCGTAGAAGGACCACTCAAGGCGAGATCTCTGGGCAACACATCCTTCGCTGCGCTGGTCAGCACGGGACTTATCGGGACACGCGGAACGGCAACCGAGGACCTTGTATCCGTCGTCCAAAACGCTCTCGACGCTGGCCGCAGTATCGTCATCGGGGTGGAGACCGGGGCACCGGACTCATGATCACGTGAACGACTTGAACCTGGACAGGGCCGAACGGGCCGCTGCGGCGGTGTATCTACGGATCTCGCAGGATCGCGCCGGGGTGCGTGCCGGGGTGCTGCGCCAGCAGGAGGACTGCCTGGCCTTGGCGGCGCGGTTAGGTTTCGATGATCCGCCGGTATTCATCGACAACGACGTCTCGGCGTTCGACGGGGGCCGGCGCCCCGGCTATGACGCCCTCATCGCGCAGGTGGAGGGCGGTGTCACCCACATCGTGGTGTGGCATGTCGATCGCCTCTACCGGCAGCCGCGCGAGCTGGAGGGCCTCATCGACCTGGTCGAGCACCATCCGGTGCGGATCGAGTCGGTGCAGGGCGGCGGGTTCGATCTGAACACGAGCGAGGGCCGGCTGATGGCCAGGCAGCTCGTCGCGATCGCCGCCTACGAGTCCGGGCACAAGTCCGACCGGGTCAAGCGCGCG
Organism: Propionibacteriales bacterium; assembly: GCA_030453285.1. Classification (GTDB taxonomy): domain Bacteria; phylum Actinomycetota; class Actinomycetes; order Propionibacteriales; family Propionibacteriaceae; genus Carbonicoccus. The sequence continues at coordinate 6,479 of JAKDKP010000094.1, read as the reverse complement.
AACCAGCGACTGGCGGAGCAGGGCCGCTGGCACGGGCCGGCCCGCTACGGCTACGGGCCGGGCGGGGTGCTCATCGCGGAGCAGGCCGCGGTGATCCGGCAGATGGCCGACCGCTTCCTCGCCGGCGAGTCGATCCGATCGATCACCGCCTGGCTGAACCGCTCACAGATCCCTCCGCTGCGCGCCGGGAGCGACACGTCGGGGCTGTGGCACCCGTACACGGTGCGCAGCGTGCTGGCCTCTGCGCGCATCTCCGGGCAGCGCGCGTACTCCCCCGGCACCCGCGCGGATCCCGCCGGCGGGCGGGAAATCCTCGGTCCTGGTGATTGGGAGCGGATCATCACCCCGGAAGAGACGGCGCGGATTCGTGCGATCCTCGCCGACCCGGCCCGGCGGCGCACCACGACGGCGCGGCCGAGCCTGTTGGGCGGGATCGCACGGTGCGGTAAGTGCGGTGCAGGCCTGACAATCGCCGGCCACACATCCGCCCCCGGCGCGAACCCAACCCTCCGATACGTCTGCCAGAAGGACCCTTCCCATCCGGAACGGGGCGGTCTGAGCATCAGCGCCCCATTGCTTGACGACGAGGTCACCAGGGGCATCCTCCACCGGCTCGGGCGGCCCCGGCCTGCCTCCGACACCTCGCCGATCAGTGCCCTGGTGGAACAGATCGTGGAGACCAACCAGCGGATCGCACTGCTTGAGCAGGACAGCGCCGCGGGGCTCATCACCCCAAGGGAACGTATGTCCGGGCAACGGGCAGCCGAGGAGGCGCTGCAGGCGGCGCACCGGCAGCTCGCCGCGGCCGGCGCCGTCGGGCTGCTAACGGTGCCGATCGGCGATCCTGCCGGGCTGGAATCCTGGTGGCGGCGCCTGAACGTGGCCGATCGACGCGCGGTGATCACGACGCTGATCCGCAAGCTCACCATCGCCCCCGGCCGCCCGGGTCGCGGCTTCGACCCTGCCCGAATCCGCATCACCTACGCGTCCTGACCTCGCGCCGCTGCGCACCCTCATGCCCCACAGCGGAGTGGCGACCAGGAGTGCGCGGCGGCGCCGGAGCCTGCCATCCAGCCCGACACCGCCCTGATCTACCTACGAATCTCCGCCAACCGCACCAGCGAGCACGCGTCCATACAGCAACAGCGCGACGATTGCACCGCCCTCGCCGCCCGCCTCGGCTACATCCGCACCGTCGAGTTCGTCGACGAAGCGGTCTCCGCCTACGGAGAACGAACCCGCCCCGGCTACCAGCAACTGCTGCAGCGGATCGCGGTTGCGCCGGCGACGGTGGTCGTGTGGCATCTGGATCGGCTCTACCGACGCCCGAACGAGCTCGAGCAGCTCCTCGATCTGCTCGACACCAGCCAAGTGCGGATCGAGGCGGTCCAGGGCGGCTCGTTCGACCTGAACCGACACGAAGGGCGACTGTTCGCGCGGCAGCTCGTCGCGTTCGCGAACTACGAGTCCGCCCACCGGGGAGCTCGCGTCGCCCGAGCCCAGCAGCAACGTGCCGGACGCGGGCTGCTACACGGCGGAAGCCACTACGGTTACCAGCACAACGGCGCGCTCGAGCCGTTCCAGGCCGGGATCGTGCGGCAAATCGTCGACGACTACCTCATCGGGCTCTCCCCCACCGCGATCGCCCACGAACTGACCCGAGACGGTGTGCCCGCCCCACGAGGCGGAAAGTGGAATGGGACAACCGTCAGCGAGATCCTCACCAGCGACCGACTCCACCACCGGCGCTTTCATCGCCCGACCGCGAACCTCATCGTTGCCATCTGGGACCAGCTCATCTCCGACGATGAATCGACGCTCGTCCAGCTAGGACTACTCCTCCCGCCGCGCGATGCAAGCCGCTCCTCAACCACCCTCCTGGGCGGCATCCTGCGCTGCCGAGGGTGCGGTCGGCGGCTGGTTGCTGGGGTGACCCGATTCGGGCGACGGATCTACAGCTGCCGCACTGCGCTCGCCCGATGTCCCGGCCCAACTCTTGATGCCTGCCAGATGGATGAGCAGATCACCATCGCGGCCGTGGAGCAGTTCAGCCACGCGTGGCGCCCTCATGTGCCACCCCCGGAAGAGCTGCTGCAGACTATACGAACTGCCCGCGAGGACCTCGCTTCGTTCGCCATCAGCTTCGGCGCCGGTCGCCTCGACCACAACGGCTACCTGACCATGCGTGATCCGCTCGACCGGGTGTTGACCGTCGGCGGGATCGGCTTCGCCGCGCACCGCCAAGCCCGGGTTCTCCGTCTCGCGACCGCCGAGTTTCACCACCGTTGGGCGACGTCGCTGCCCTTCCGGAGAGCGGTCATTTGCGCCCTACTCCCCGACCTCGACGGCACTAGTCCGCTCGAGCCGCGCGCTGATCTATCCGGGTGAAGGATCGGTGACAAGCTTCAACGTCGGCCGGGGATCGTCGACACCCAGGACTTCGCGCACCCGTGCCGGGTGCCAGCGCAGCTCGCGGGCGAGGTCGATCTGGGCGAAGCCGATTTGATCGGCAAGCCGGGCAGCCTCGGCCAACATCGATGGCATCTCACCCGGGTACGCGTTCACCGGCTCGGAGGCATCCAGTGAGGAGCTGCGCAGCTGGTTCAGCTTCTGATAGCCCCGACGGATCGAGGCGTCGGAGACCGTACCGGTCTCCTTCATCCGCAGCAGCAGCGAATCCACCGACACACCCCAATGTCGCGAGAGCTCATCGAGCCGGGAAAGATTCACCGTCCGCGGCAGCAAGTTCACGATCTGGGAACGTGGCGTCAGAAACTCAGCAGCGAACTGATCGGCTTCACGCTCCTGTTGCTGATCGCCCGGCACAGCCTCGCCATGCAACAGCAGGTGCCCCAACTCGTGGGCAACCGTGAACCGATAGACGAACACCGACTTCGCACGCTCGGGCGTCACCACGATGACCGGGCGAGCCAACCGAGACGTCGAAAACGCACCCACCCGGGCCACATCGGCATTCGCCAGCGTCAGCAGGCTCACGACGATCCCATGCGACTCCGTCAAAGCCACCAGATGCTTGACCGGCTTCACGCCCAGGCCCCAATGCTGGCGAAGCGCCCGCGCCGCGGAAACGGGATCTGCTTGCTGTCGATCCACCGCGGGCAAGTCGACCTCGGGGAACCGAACCTTCTTCTCCAGCGCGAACGTCAGCTCCCAGACCTGCTCAATGAACGCGATCGCCTTGGACCGATCCCGTGCAGTGGTCGAGCGCAGGCTACGGAAATGCGCCTCGGAACCGTCGACACGGCCGATCGGCCGACCCGTCGCGAAGTAGTCCACGGGAACATCGAGCTCACGCGCGAGCACCGGCAGCAAGTCACGACGCGGCGTAACCACCCGCGACTCGTACTGACCGATCGCCGCAGGCGTGACCCCGACAAGCTCGGCCAGTCTCGCCTTCGACAGGCCGGCTGCGAAACGTGCCTGTGTCAGACGGGCCGGATCGAACGCATCAGCGACGGCATCAAGATCGGGACGGTCGGCTGATCCGAGGAGCGAGAACAGGGTGTCACGGTCGTCCATCAGCCTCTCCGTCCACCTCGTCGCCCTTCACCCCCAGATCCGGGCGCGGGATCGGCCCGTCGGAGAACGACTCGTCCGTCAGGTCCACATCCACCAGCGAGCCCGTGCCCACCTCAAGCAGCGACTCCATCGATGCAAAGGTGAGATACCCGTCCCCACCCAAGGTCGCCTCGCCCCAGTTGACGCTGTAGAGCGCGAACGGGTTGCTCGCGTACGGCACGACGACCACGCGGGAATGCGTCGACAGCGCCTCCTCTAGCGCCTTGCTCTCGGTGTCGAGTAGCTCCCGTTCTTCCTCGGTCAACTCGGGGTGCTCGAACTCGATGTCCAGCTGCTGGGACGACTCACGCTCCTCACCGAAGAGGGAGACCCGCGTGTCCGACACGGCGAACGGGCGCGACCCGATGTCCGTGGACCGCTCCCGTGCGAACCGCCACGGGAACAGGATCACCCCGTTGAACGAGACCAGCTTGTAGCCCCGACGCGGAACGATCTCGGCCGAGGGCAGGCGGCCGAGCACAGTGACGAACTCGTCCAGGCACTTCCGCCAGATCTGCCCGTACACGCCGGTGTGCTTCATCTCGGCTTCCGCCTGCGCATTCGCCATCTTCTCGTGGCAGTCACGGATGATGGACGAGATCTGCTCTCGCACCAGCACACCGTCGGCTCCCAGCGTTCGCAGCGCCCACGCGCGCCCCTCGTCGATCGTCACAATAGGCTCCCTTCATCCGGATGCCCAAAATCTACCACATTGCTTTAGTTTTCGACGCCAAACGCTCAAATGGGGCTGTCGCGGGTCGCCGACGCGGTGTCTAGTGGAGTCAGAGATGCCATGTGGTATTGCCCGCCCCGTTGGCCCCGGTGATCACGATCCGATCACCGAAGCTGATCTGTGCGGTGATCGGACCAAGGGTGAAGAGGCCTCGGCGGACGACGGCGGCATCAAGGGTCGAGACCACAGTGCCCGAGCGCGGGGCACTGGCGATTGTCAGCTGCAACTCCCACTCCTTACGCGGTTCGGCGACCTCCTCGAGGCGTTCGATCGCCCGTTCGGTCTGACTCACCTTGGCGGCCTGCTTTTCGCTGCGGCTGACCTTGGCATGGATGATGTGCTTGTCACCGTCGGTGGCCTTGCGCCGAGCATTCCGTACACCCTTGTCCGCCCAGGCGGCTTGGGTACGGGCCCGTTGGGCGAGCCCGTCCAGCTTGTCCTGATAGTCCTCGTAGTCCTGCCGGGCCCGGCGGCGCGCCCGCTCCCGTTCGACCAGGTAGGACTCGTACCCGCCCTCGTGCACGGTGACCTGTTGCTGGATCCGATCCAGTTCGACGATCCCGGTGGTCGTACGGGCAAGGAACTCACGATCGTGGCTGACCACGACCAGCGGTGCGCGGGACTCGGTGACGAACCGCTCGAGCCGGTCCAGACCGGCCAGATCGAGGTCGTTGGTCGGCTCGTCGAGCAGCAGGATGTCGTAGCGCTGCAGCAACAGGGCGGCCAGTCCGACCCGGGCGGCCTCGCCACCGGACAGAGAGGTCATCGTGGCGTCGAGGGCGACCCGCAGGCCGATGTCGGCGGCCACCGGTCCGATCCGGTCGTCCAAGTCGGCCCCGCCCAACGCCAACCACCGGTCGAGGGCGAGCGCGTAGTCCTCGGCGACCTGCCCCTCCTCGGGGGCGGCCGCCATCGCATCGGCCAGCCGTTCCATCTCGGCGGTTGCCCGGGCCAGCCCGGTCCGGCGCCTCAAGAAGGTCACGACGTCCTCACCGTCGAACCGCTCCGGCTCCTGCTCCAGCAATCCGACAGTCGCGCTCGGCGGAGCCAGGGTGATGCGCCCATCGAGCTCCGCACCATCGGCCCGACCGGCCAGTGCGCCAAGCAGGGTCGACTTGCCGGCACCGTTGGCGCCCACCAGGCCCCACACGTCGCCGGGTGCGACGGTCCAGGTCAGGTCGGCAAAGAGTTGCCGGGCCCCGTGGGAGGCGCCCACCGAGATGGCGTGAAGAGTGGCTGACACACCGGCACCCTAGGTGACCAAGCGCCGGAGCGTCCGCAGAATTTCGGCACGCTCAGCCGCATTGCCGGACGTCCGCGCCGACGGTGGCCCTCAGCGTGCCGGTCCTCTGGCGTCGAATCGCTCGCTCAGCCCAGTGATCGCCTTCCGGATCGTCAGGCAACCACGCGTCCGGCCAACATGACGGCCGCCGGGCGGGACAGGGCGCGCAGGTCCTTGCGGGGGTCCTCGTAGAGCATGATCAGGTCGGCCGGATCGCCATGATCAAGTACGGCAGCGCCCAACCATTCCCGGGCGCGCCAGGAGGCCGCGCCGAGAGCGAGCTCCGTACCGCCGACCTGGGCCAGCAGCGCCACCTCGTCGGCGATGGTGCCGTGCGGCCGAAGACCGCCGGCATCGGATCCTGCGTACACCGGAACCCCCGCCTCGACCGCCTTGCCGACCGTCTCGAACCTTCGCTCGTACAGGTCCCGCATGTGCTTGGCGTACGTGGGGAACTTGGCTTCACCGGCCGCGGCGAAGTCGCCGAAGTTCTCAATCTGGATCAACGTCGGATCCAGCGCGGTGCCGCGTCGGGCCATCTCATCGATCACCTCGTCGGTGAGACCGGTCCCGTGCTCGATGCAGTCCGCCCCTGCGGCCACCCAGTCGGCGACCGCTTCCTCGCCGAACACATGGGTGGTGATCCGGGCACCGAGCTGGTGGGCCCGATCGACGGCCGCGGCGACGACCTCACGTGGCCACAGCGGCGCCAGATCACCCACCTCGCGGTCGATCCAGTCCCCGACGACCTTGACCCAGCCATCGGAGGCGGCCACCTGGCGTTCCACCTCGGCCACCAACTCCTCGGGTTCCACCTCGACGGCGTAGTTGCGGATGTAGCGCCTTGTCCGGGCGATGTGTCGGCCGCACCGGATGATCCGGGGC
>JAKDKP010000735.1 GCA_030453285.1 Propionibacteriales bacterium | reverse complement strand
CGTCGAACCCGGCTTCGGCGGTCAGAAATTCCTGGACCTGTGCCTGCCCAAGATCGAACGCACCCGCGCGCTGCTGGAGCCGCTCGGCAAGGACATCTGGCTGCAGGTCGACGGGGGAGTCTCGGAGAAGACCATCGAACGCTGCGCCGAAGCCGGAGCAGACACCTTCGTCGCCGGCTCGGCGGTCTTCGGCGCCGACGACCCCGACGCGATGATCAAGACCCTGCGCGACAAGGCCGAGACCAAGACCCGCTGAAGCGCGCGTAATGTACTGAAGCAGGATTGCTCCGGGCGTTCCAGCACTTAAACGTGCGCGTCAGCGAACTGGGGTCGTTCACTTGCCGCGGCGGCGCAGGTAGCGCTGGAACTCCTCGGCGATGGCGTCACCGGAGGCCTCGGGCAGTTCTGCCTCGTCGCTCTCCGATTCCAGCGTGGCAACGTACTCGGCGAGTTCGGTGTCCTCCTCGATCAGTTCGGCCACACCCCGTTCCCAGGCCTTGGCCAGCTCCGGCAGGTCGTCCAGATCGATGGCGATCTCGGCCAGATCCTCGATCCGTTGCAGCAGCGACATGGCACCCTTGGGATTCGGCGGTGCCGCGACGTAGTGCGGCACCGTGGCCCACAGGCTGACCACCTCGAAGTTGGCCCGGACGCAGTAGTCGCTGAAGACTCCCACGATGCCCGTCGGGCCCTCGTACTCCGGTGCCTGGACGCCGTACCGGTGGGCGGTGGCCGGGCTGATCGCGGTGCGGCTGACGGCGATCGGCCGGGTGTGCGGAACGTCGGCCATCAGGGCGCCGAGCACCATCACCAAAGACACATCGACCGATCGCAGGGCCGAAACCAGCCGGTTGGCGTAGGTCCGCCAGCGCAGATTCGGCTCCGGTCCGGTGACGATCACCAGATCCCGCCCGTCCACGTGGCCCACCAGGAGCTGGGTGGCGGGCCAGCTGATGGTGCGCTCACCGGGGCCGGGCAGCAGCACGGTGGGCCGGTTCACCTGGAAGTCGTAGAAATCCTCCGAATCGAGGGTGTACGCCACCTCGGCATTGCTCACCTCGATCAGGTGGCTGACCGCCTCGGTGGCGGCCGAGCCGGCGTCGTTCCAGCCTCCGAAGGCGACAACAACCAGAGCGTCGGAGAGCTCACGCAGCGACGGGGCATCCGGGGTGCCCGGCTCGCCGGAAAACCCGGGCTCTTCAGAAAAACTGGCCATGGAGCAACACTAGTCGTCCTCGCCCGCCTCGTCCGGCAACTTTCGCCGGACAGCCCGGTTCAACTCTACGGCCGTACCCGCCCTCGTCGACATATATCGGCACCGTGCGGCCTGGACGTAGGTTCGAACCTGGCCTCAGCTCAACCCACAGGGGCTGCGGTCGGTCTTGGGGTCAGCGGTCAGTCCTCTGGGTCGTAGGCCAGGTTGGCCGACATCCACCGTTCGGCCTGTTTCAGCGTCCAGCCCTTGCGCTCGGCGTACTCGGCCACCTGATCGCGGCCCAGCCGTCCGACCACGAAGTACTGCGAATCGGGGTGGGAGAAGTACCAGCCCGACACCGCGGCGCCGGGCCACATCGCCATCGAATCGGTGAGTTCGATGCCGGTCCTGGCCTCGACGTCGAGCAGTCGCCACAAGGTGGCCTTCTCGGTGTGTTCGGGGCAGGCC
>JAKDKP010000093.1 GCA_030453285.1 Propionibacteriales bacterium | reverse complement strand
GTCGACGTCGCTACCGCCCTCAGTTGCCGTCTGTTCGGCCAGGGTCTCGAGGGTGATCAACTCGACCTGCCTGGCCACGTCCGGATCGACGTCCCGCGGCAGAGCAAGATCAACAACATGGGTGGCGGGTGAGCCGATCAGGTCTGCCGCTTCGACCACGAGCCCCTTGGCGCCGGTGCAGGTGATCACCACGTCGGCCTCGACCAGGGCCGTTGACAACTCCGCCCACGGCAGGGCCCGGGCTCGGTCGATGGTGGACACCAGATGCTCGGCCCTCTGCAGGGTCCGATTCACCGCGGTCACCTGTGCTCCGCGAGCGGCCGCGGTTCGGGCCGCGAGGGAGGCCATCGATCCGGCACCGACGACCAGCACGCGTCGCCCTGCCAGGCCGGCGGCCTGCTCGACGATCTCGTACGCGGCCGTCACCAAGGACCTGCCGGCCGCACCGATTCCGGTCTCGGTGTGGACCCGTTTGCCGACCCGGATTCCCTGCTGGAACAAGGCATTCAGCGAACTGCCGACCGTCCCGGCCTGCTGACCAAGCGTCAAGGCGGTGCGGAACTGCCCGAGGATCTGAGTCTCCCCCACGACCATCGAATCCAGCCCGGCAGCGACGGCGAAGGCATGCGCGACGGCACCCTCGTCGAAGTACACCGCACACTGCTGCTGCAGGACACCAAGATCAACACCACCGGCCGTGGCCACGGCGGCGGTGACGTCCTCGAGGCCGGCGTGGAAGCGGTCGACCCGGGCGTACACCTCGGTGCGATTGCAGGTCGACAACACGGCCACCTCGTCGACATGGTCACCTGCCGCGATGCCATGACACAGCTTTGTCGTCTCGTCGCGAGTGAGGCTGAGCGCCGACAATACGTCCATCGGTGCGGTGTGGTGGGACACACTGAGGACCAGGATGCTCATGGTGCCTCCCCCGCAACCACGGCGACCACGTCGTCATCGGCCGGCCACAATCCGTCCAACTTGCGTTGCTCGTGATAGGCAAGAATTTGGAGCTCCTGACCAAGATCAACTTTACGGACCGTCACCTCATGGGGGGCGGAGAGCACGGTGGCGGCAAAATTGAGGATGCTGGTGATGCCACAGGCCACCAGTTCGTCGCACACTGCCTGGGCGGAGTCGGGCGGCGTGGTGATCACCGCGATCCGGGCACCGGAGTCGCGCAGTGTGCGCCGCAGGTCATCCTGGTGCTCGATCGTCAGACCGTCGATCTCGGTGCCGACCAGCGCCGAGTTGGTGTCGACCAGGGCGACCACCCGGAATCCGCGCGACCCGAAATCGGCGTTCTGGGCCAGAGCGGTACCGAGATTGCCCACTCCGATGATGATCACCGGCCAATCGACGGCGGAGCCGATTTCACGGCCGATCTGGAAACGCAGGTAGGCCACCGAGTAGCCAACGCCGCGGGTCCCGTACGAGCCGAGGTGCGACAGGTCCTTGCGCAGTTGCGCCGGGTTGACCCCCGCCTCGTCGGCCAGATCACCGCTGCTGACGGTCGCCACACCGTTGTCGGACAGGTGGTTGAGCGCGCGGAGGTAACCCGGAAGCCGGGCAACTGTGGCCTCGGGAATCCCCTTGGCGACGGCCGTCGCACCGGCAGCGGCGACCGGCGTTGCACCCTCGACTGGCGACACTCACGAGTCCTCACGCTTGCCCTGCCCGCCCCCTGGAGGGCCCGCCATCAGGGGGCCACATGCGCCCGGCGGCCTTCCCACTCTAGGAGCTTGTGAACGTGTGCACAAATGCGGTCAGGCCCCCGACGGTGGCTGACCGAGGGCCGCCCTCAGGCGTTCTTCATCCACCCGCCAGAAGTCGTGCTGCACGCCATCGACGAAGGTCACCGGCACCTGATCGGTCCACCGGGCACGCACCTGCGGATCGGTGTCGATGTCGACCGTCTCGTACGAGGCCCCCGCCTCGGCGGTGACCAATGCGATGGTCTGCAACGCCACCTCGCACAGATGACAGTCGGCCCGTACGTAGACCGTCACCCGTGGACGTGCATCTGCTGGCTTCATGTCCCCATTCTCCACGAGAAGAGCCCAGCGAACAGCATCGCAGCGGAGTGCTTCACGTGAAGCGAATATCACGATATGATCACGCTTATGCGAGGGGGGGGTGACGTCCCGAGATCGCGATGTTGAACTGTTAACCCAGAGACATCCCTCTTCTCGTTAGGAACTGCCATGAAGAAGTCAAGAACGATTATCGCATCTGGTGCGGCCACCCTGATGCTTCTCCTCGGAGCAGCCCAGGCTTCCGCGGGAGATTGGTCAAACTACAACACCACCGTTGGGCGATTCAACGGAAACGGCTATACGGGTGATCAAGCAAAAGGAGTTACCGACGCCACCGGTTGGCTGAGGTCCGGCACAGTTGGCGGCGACTACAAGGTGGACGCTCGCATGGAATCCATTTCGGGTACGTTCACGTCAGGCTTCGCTCGCATCGGAGATGGCACGAACGTAGATTTGCCGAATGATTTCACGGAGGGCACGCGCGTCCGCGTCAGGTTCAGCAACGACCTGACGACCCGCGTCAACGTGCAGGTGTCCGGTTCGTGGAACCCGCGCTGACCGGAAATCCAGCGGGGAGCGAGGCCCGCCTCGTTCCCCGCGGCACGGTCGAGCACCGAACGTTCTTTCGCTGGGTCATCGACGAGATCACGGCCCCCTCGGTGGTGCTGGCGAGTATCGTCACGTTCACGATCTGTGCCGTCCTGCCATTGGGGTTTGTCAGCCTGACCGCCAACGATTATCTGATTCCTTTTCCTACCGAATGGTTCTCTTTGGCGATGCGCAACAACCCCATGGTGTTGCTCTTTGCCCTCCTTGCCGCGATCCCGTACGTTCTCCCGTTCGGCGCACAAGTGAAGAACGGGTACTTTGGCTACGCCCGCATGCGCGGCCTGCCGAAACGATTGCTCGCCTCGCGCTACCTTGCTGCCGCCATCGTGTCTGGCGTCACCTTCTTCATCACCGGCATGGTGATCTTTGCCGCCTCACGACTCACGCCGACACGATTCCAGCCGGAGGTGTACGGCCTCACGACACCGGAGCAGATCTTCGAGGCCGAGCGAACCTACGTCACCTTCTCGCAACTCCTGGTGGCCGGTCCGTGGGCCTATGGCACGGTCTACAGCCTGTGGCTCGGGCTCAATGCGGCGGTGTACTCCTGTCTGGCGCTCAGTTGCTGTCTGCTGGTGCGCAACCGACTGCTGGGCCTAGCGCTGCCCTGGGTCGCCACCTTTGTCGCAGCCTTCGCCATGGCCGTGATGGGACTGGCGGCCATCAGTCCCGACACCATCTTTCCGTTCAATCTTGAGCAACTTCCCCTGTGGTACCCGCTGGTGCCGTTCGTCGCAGCAGTCGTTGTGTCTGGGCTGGCCGCCACCGTGGTGTTGAAGCGCGTGGACACCCTGGACAAGCTGCAGTGATCGGTTCCGCTGCCCGGCCGGTGGGCGCTCTGCTCCTGCTGTTGTTGATCTTGGTCCAGGCACTCCAGGTGCGATCCGGCCTGAATGCACTGTCGGCACGTCTGGCCCTGCGTGCGAACGTGTGGGACCAGGTGATCGGTCTGGCCTACGACCCGTACCTCATGGTCTATCTGCTGCTGCCGCTGACCATGATCCTGGCGGCCCGTAGGGCTCGCCACCACGTCGCCCGGGCGACCCTGATCAGGAGCGGATCCCATCTCACCTGGCTTCGGGGCGCCGCGCGAAGAGCGGTGTGCGACGTCGCACCACTGGTCGGCTGCTGGGTGCTCGCGATTGTGGCATCCAGTGCCGGGCTTCGGGTGACATCGGGCTGGAGCCCCTTGGCGCTGCTCGGCGAGCCGGGTCAACAGTTCGCCGATGTGGTGGGCCTCGGACTGGCGCCAGCCGGGGCAGCAGTGGCGAACCTGATGTTGTGTTGGGCAACCTTGGTGAGTTTCCACCTGATCATCAGCACATCAGCCCTGTTCCACCACGTGGCAACTCCGTGGATGGTCGCCGCCGGGTTGTGGGTGTGGACTCTGGTGACCTTCCGTGCCCTGCCCGACATCCTCTGGTTCAACTTTTCGGCCGGTCTGCAACTTCACCGTGCCATTGGCCTCTTCGGGTGGGGCTTCCTGTTCCCCACCTTGACGCTGATCATCTCGGCCTTCGCCATCTGCGCCGGACTCGATGGGTGGACCCGTCGCCGCCGCTCCCTCCAAGCTGTGCACCTCCTCACCACCATCTGGGCACTGCTGGCGATTGTTTCCCTGGTGGCGTGGACGAGCGTCACGCCGGCCTCCACCTGGGCCGAGGCGCTGACCACGGTGCTGTACGGCAGTGGCACCGAACCGCCACAGTTGACCTCGTACGCGATGTTCGTGATCGTCTTCCTCGGCCTCCCGTTCGCCTACGGAGTGCAGCTCGAATCGTCTCTGGCGGGGCACCTGCCCATGGTGACGATCAGATCGGGAAGTTTGATCACGTGGGCCTGGCGCCAACTGCGATCCTGGCTGCTCATCTCCGCCATCACCCCAGCAGCTGCGGGCATGGTCGTCGCTCTCACCTGGTGGGTTGGCCAGAGTGCGAGTGGCATGGAAGATCAGCCCTCCATCCCGGTTCTGCTGTTCCAGATCCTGGTGAACGGTCCCCTGCAGATCGTGCTCAACCTCGTCCTGGTGCTCCTGGTCCGCTGGATCAGCGGATCCCCTGCTGCCCCGGCGCTGGTCGTGGGGGCCCTGACGGTCGCCGGGGCTTTCGGCGGCGGCCGGGTCCCGGCCGTACTCAACAGTGCCGCGTACGTCCTGTTGGGATGGCCACACGTGTTGATCATCACTGCAGCACTCCTCGGACTGCTCGCCCTCGTAGTGACCGCACTCATGCTCATCCTCCATCGCCGTCTCTGCCTCGAAAGGGCCATCGCATGAACCACGTCGTCCGCATGACCGATGTCAGCAAGAGCTTCAAAGGCCACCAGGTGCTCAACGGCATCAACTGGCAGGTCGATCCCGGCGAGTGCTGCTCGATCCAAGGCACCAACGGATCGGGCAAGTCCGTGCTGTTCAAGATCATGTGTGGCTTCGTCCGTCCCGACGCCGGTGTGGTCGACATCCACCCGGACTACCGACACCCCGGCAAGCCGTTTCCTCAGGAGTTCGGCGTGATCATCGACCGTCCCGGATATCTGGCCAACCGCACCGGACGCGACAATCTCGTCGCATTGGCGAGGATTCGCGACCTCATCGAAGACGCAGACATCGACCGGGCGCTGGAGCAGGTCGGCCTCGATCCGGATCTGCCGCAGAAGGTCGGCAACTACTCCCTCGGCATGAAGCAGCGTCTCGCGCTGGCCCAGGCGTTCATGGAGGGTCAGCCGGTCCTAGTGCTGGACGAGCCCTTCAATGGATTGGACGACGCCACGGTGGAGCAGATGATCACCCTTCTGCAACGTTTCACTGCTGAGGGTCGTACGGTGATCTTCACCAGTCACGACTCGGACCACGTCGCTCGCCTCGCGCAGAAGCGATATCGCCTTGACGCCGGTCGACTGTCCCGACTCGAGACCACGAACGACTGATCGACGGCCGGGCCAACCACCCGTAGGGTGGCGGGATGCACAGTGCGGGCGATGGCCGACCGGACGACGTCTCCGGCCCGTTGGAGGCGCCCGAGGCGTTGCCCGACGGGCATGGTGCGGCAGCGGCGGTGGCGCATCCGCCGGCAGTCAACGTGGCGGCCTTCTTCGACGTCGCCAACACGATGGTCCGCGGCGCATCGGCGTTCCTGCTGGCCAAGGGCCTGCACGCCCGCGGCTTCTTCGACACGGTGATGATCGTCCGCGGCATGTGGTGGCATGCCTGGTACCGGATCGCCGGCAAGGAACGGGCGAACCACATGGAGGGAGCGCGGGAAGGGATGTTGTCGATGATCCGCGGCGCACGCGTCGACGAGATCGCTGATGCGGCCGACGAGATCTATGACGAGCTGATCTCCCAGCGGCTGTGGCCCGGCACGGTGGCGTTGGCCGCCGAGCACATTGCCGCTGGGCATCAGGTGTGGCTGGTCACCGCTGCCCCGGTCGAGGTGGCCACGCTGATGGCCCAGCGGCTCGGTCTCACTGGAGCCTTGGGCACCCGCGCCGAACACATCGACGGCGCCTACACCGGCCGCCTGCTGGGCGACATGCTGCACGGTCCGGCCAAGGCCGAGGCGATCGCCGCCCTGGCCGCTGAACGCCACCTCGACCTGACCGCCAGCCACGCCTACTCCGACTCCAGCAACGACCTACCCATGCTCGACCTGGTCGGACATCCGAACGTGGTCAACCCCGACCGCAAACTGCGTCGCCGCGCCCGAAGCACCAGTTGGCCGATTCGCGAGTTCCGCACCGGCCGCCGCGCCGCCCTGCTGGGAGCCAGCAGTGTGCTCGGCGCGGGTGCCCTGCTGGGGACACTGTCCGCAGTCGCCACCGTGCTGCGGCGCCGCCGCGCCTGAGACCTCACGGACCCCTGTGGCCTCAGCAGTCGACGCCAAGCCATGCGTCGTCGAACCGCGAGAACCGTAGGTCGTTGGTGTAGTCGGCCTCCCAGAAGACCCCGATCTGACCGTCCGCGATGCGGGTGGCTGTGGAATAGCCCGCATCACCGGTCCTTAGACGCCGCTCGCTGGCCCAGGTCTGGCCGTCGTCACAGGACACCCGTACGGTCAGGTCGCGGCGATCGGTCGTGCTGGCGGTGTTGGTGAAGATCAACATCTTCGCCTCCGCGCTGTCCGCGGGAGCGTCGGGATGGAGCCGGGCGATCGAGGCATTGTTGGCCGGATCGGGCAGGCTACGGTCGAGGGTCACCCGGCCGTAGGTGATCCCACCATCGCGGGAGTAGGCAACCTTGCGGAAGCCGGAGCGATCGCTGTCGCGGGAATTCATCATCACCCGACCGTCGGACAGTTCGACCACCTTGTTCTCATCCATCCCGGTGCCCACGGGCCGCCCGCGCCGCCAGGTCGCTCCATGATCATCGGAGTAGAGGCTCCAGGCCTGGAAGTCCTCGCTGCCGTCCTCCTGCCGGACGTATCCCGAATACTGCTGCAGCAGGCGTCCGGCATGGCGCCCGGAGGTGAGCTGGATGCCGGCCCCCGATGAGGCGAACATGCTTCGTACATCACCGGGTCGGGGCCGCTGCTTGTCCGTGCCCGGCTTGGCGATCGTGGTCAACAAGCGAGGGCTGCTCCAACTCAGACCACCGTCGGCGGACTCGACGACCGCGGCCCCGATCACCATCCGGTCGGTGTCGTCGTTGCCGTACTGGCTGGTGGCAAAGCCGGCGTCGAGCGAGCGTACGAAGAAGGCAAACACCTTGCCTGCTTGGGAATCCACCACGTACGAGGGGTCGGACCAGCCGTACTTGCCGCGTGACTGATCACCACCGAATCCTGCCGCGATGGGCGTCATCGGACCCCACGTCGCACCGTTGTCGGTGCTCCGGCGTTGGAC
>JAKDKP010000734.1 GCA_030453285.1 Propionibacteriales bacterium | reverse complement strand
CCGCCACGGCACCGCTCGCATTCGCGGGCGACACCCGCGCGTGGCTGGTACCGGTGCTGATCCTCACCTTCGTCGGCGGAATCGCGAACCTCGTCGCAATCGTCGGCTACGTCGTCGCCTCCACCTCCGGCGTCCCCGCCAACCAGCAGGGGCTCGCGACGGGCCTCGTGACGATGAGCCAGCAGGTCGGCATCGCCCTCGGCACCCCCGTCATGTCGGCGATCGCGACCGGCATGGTCGCCGCGACTCTCCTGCCCGGGCTGCAACTCGCGATCGGTGTCAACGCCGTGATCGCGATCGGTGCGGCGATCCTCATCGCGGCGTTCCTGCGTCTACCCAAGGCAGTCGCACCGGTCACAACACCCGAACCGGCCGACATGACCGTCTAACACACTGCCCTCATCATGAACGCCCCGCGAGTTCCTACCCTCACTGGAAGCTCGCGGGGCGTCCACTTGTTGCCGGACTGATCGCGGTGTTCGAGTCCGTTCTTGCGCGAACCAGCACAATCCATCGCCCTGTTGGTCCGGTCGCCTATGACTGCGTGAAGCTCATCATCGTGCGTGATGGCAGTGCCATCTTGTTCAGCGAATTCGGTGAACGACCGGTCAGGCCCGGCGACGTGGTACTGCTCGGGGCCAACGTGCTGTGTGGGTCGGAACCAGAGGGACACGTCACGGTCACGACGATCTACGCCGACACCGACTTCCTGCTCGATCAGTTGTTCTGGCAGTACGCCGACGTCCTCCGCGACCGCCTCGACGCGCAGGGATTCGCCGACACGATCTACACCGAACCAGCCCAGATCCTCCGGCTCGGGGAAGACCGCTCTGGAATGTTGATGCCCTGGTTGGACGAGCTCGTCGCACTCAGCGTCGACGGGCATTACAGGGAGCGGTTTCATCGGATGCAGGCGTTGTGGCACGCGATCATCGACCAGATCGCGCCGTTCATCCGCATCACTCCGTATCGAACTTCACCGCACCAGCGGGCACGGCTCCACCCGACGTTACCGAGGGATCGCCAGTTCGCGCCGTTGCGGGCGGAGGCACGCCAGGTGCGCGATGCTCTGCGCAGTGACATCGCTCGGAGCTGGGGACTGGCAGAGCTGGCGGGCATGGTGCATCTGTCCACGAAGCAACTCAGTCGCGTGTTCGTGGACGCCTACGGAAAGACGCCGTTGACGTATCTGACGATGCTGCGGGTCGAGGAGATGGCTCGACTGCTGCGGGAGACCGACCTGTCGATCGAGCAGGCCGGACGGCGGGTCGGGTGGCGTTCTCGCAATCGTGCGTCGGCGGTGTTTCGCGAGTGCGTCGGGAACACGCCGAGCCGGTACCGGGCCATGCGCTCCGCGGGCAGCAGCGTGCCCACGAATGAGACATCGGTGCCCACCTAAACGACCCCATCCCGGGCCGCCGCGCCCACGGTCGCGGTTTCGTTGATATCCCGTTGTTCTACGTCAGGTGCCTCCGAGTTCCTGACGGCCAACCTACCGCTCCATTCGTTCGCTGACCGTCTCGACACTCTCCGGATACACCTGGCTCACCTCGCAGGTGCAAGACCAGCCGCCCACACCCCCGGGTGGCTGGTTTACCGGGAGGAGGCCGAACGATGGCGACGAGGGAAGAGGCCCGCCAGAAGCGGGAAGAGAGGCTCGATGAGCT
>JAKDKP010000092.1 GCA_030453285.1 Propionibacteriales bacterium | reverse complement strand
GAGGATTTGAACCTCCACGTCCCTAAGGACACTGGCACCTGAAGCCAGCGCGTCTACCGTTCCGCCACGCGCGCAAATTCGCTCACCACCGGGGTGAAGCGACGAGAATCGTAACACAGCAACACCCCTCGGCCATCCCGGCGGTTCGCCGCGGCCACGGCTACGACTGGCGGGCAGTCGTCGAGGTGGGCGAGCAGATCGGCCCTGACCCGGCACTCCGGCTCGGCCGATGAGCGCTGTGACCGTGTCGCGCATAGGATCGGTGGCGGCACGGCCGGACCGAAGGATCCACGAGACCGCAGAACCGGCGACACCAGCAACCGTAAGGAGGGTGACGATGGGCGTACTGGACCGCTTCGAGAAGAGGCTCGAAGGAGCGGTGCACGGCGTCTTTGCGCGCGCCTTCAAAGGTGATGTGCAGCCAGTGGAGATCGCTGCTCGCCTGCAGCGCGAGCTGGACGCCGAGGCCAAGCTGATGTCGCGCAGCCGCCGGCTGGTGCCCAACGAGTTCACCGTCACCTTGTCGCCGCACGACCATGACCGCCTCACCCCGTACGGCAAGACGCTCAACGCCGAGATCGTCCCGGAGCTGAAGCAGCACGCCAAGGAGCGCGGCTACATCTTCAACGGGCCGATCCAGATCAGCCTGGCCGCCGACCCGTCACTTCCCACCGGCCGATTCACCGTCGGCTCCCAGGCCGTGGCCGGAGTTCAGGACTCCGCACCGGCCGACACCGAGGAGATCGAGCGGGCCAAGCTGGTGCTGGAAGTGAATGGCATGCGCCATCCACTGCAGCCCCCCGGCTTCAGCATTGGGCGGGGCTCGGACGCCGACATCCGGATCAACGACCCAGGGATCTCCCGCCGACACGCCGAGGTGCAGGTGCACGCCGACGGCCGTATGCGGATCGTTGACCTGGGCTCCACCAACGGCATCGTGGTCAACGGCGAACGCGTACGCCAGGCCGACATCGCCGAGGGCGCCAGGATTGAGATCGGCAAGACGCGGATGCTCGTGCATGACCCGCGGGGTCGGTGATCGCCCATGCCCATGTCCGAGATCGCGGTCACCCTGATCAAGGTGCTGTTCCTGGTGCTGCTGTGGATCTTCATCCTGTCGGTCGCCTCGGTGATTCGCGGCGACCTGTTCGGGCGTACGGTGCCGGCCTCGGAACTCCCGCAACCCGAGATCACCGAGGCGCCACCGGCCAACAAGAAGGTGAAGCGCCGTGACCGAGGACATCCCAGCACGTTCGCCATCACCAATGGACCCCAGTCCGGGACCTCGGCGAGCCTCGCCGACGGGGTCGTCCAGATCGGGCGCAGCGCAGACTGCCAGATCATCCTCGAGGACGACTACGTCTCGACCCGGCACGCGCGCGTGATCGCCAACGACAACGGGTTCTACGTCGAGGACCTGGGATCGACCAATGGCACCTACGTCAACGGGCAACGCATCACCCAGCCGACCACGATCGGCCTGGCCGACGCCGTACGCATCGGCAAGACCGTCATGAAGCTGGAGGTCTGATGGCGACACCGATACCTTCCCCCGACTCACCGGTCACCCCGGGCTCGCCAGGCACCCCCAACGCCGATCCCGACCGGGACGGGCCCGACGAGACGGCAGAGCAGGAGCGGGATGCGGAGGCGTCGTCCGCCGACCACTCCCGAGCCGACACCACAACGGGACGCCTGCACCTGAGGTTCGCCGCGAAGTCGCACGTCGGCCTGATCCGCAAGAACAATCAGGACTCCGGATACGCCAGCCCCACAATGCTCGTGGTGGCCGACGGCATGGGCGGTGCCGCCGCCGGAGACCTCGCCTCCGCCGTCGCCATCGACGCGGTCAGCCGCGCCGACACCGAGGGGCCCGATGCCAGCCATCGACGCGACCTCGTGGTGGGTGAGGACATGCTGGAGACGCTGGCCGGGGCCATCTCGCGCGCCAATGACAAGATCGCCGACCTGGTCGCCGATGATCATGCCCTTGAGGGCATGGGCACCACGGTGTCGGGGACGATGTTCGACGGCGAGCGCTTGGGTGTGTGCCACATCGGGGACTCGCGGATCTATCGACTACGTCACGATGAGCAGGGCAACGGTGAACTGGAACGCCTCACCCATGATCATTCCTGGGTGCAGTCCCTGGTCGACGACGGCAAGATCACCGAGGAGGAGGCCGCCTACCACTCGCACCGATCGCTGCTGTTGAAGGTGTTGAACGGCCACCCGACCAACGATCCCGACGTCAAGCTGATCGACGTGGCCGAAGGGGATCGGCTGATCCTGTGCTCCGACGGCCTGTGTGGCTTCGTCGAGGACGACGTTATGGCCGAGATCGCCGCGGAAGGCACCACCGATCAGGCCCTGGCCGATCTGATCGAGGCTGCCCTGCAGGCGGGCGGACCCGACAATGTGACGGTGATCGTTGCCGACGTTGTCACCGAAGCGCCACCCGCCGCCGCGCCGTTGCTGCTGGGCGCGGCCACCGAGATCGAGATCCCCGCCAGCAAACCGATCAAGGTCGATCTCGGCGACAGCCCGATCACCGACGACGACTCTCCCCTCGTCCCGAGCGCGCCACGGCCCGACGGTGATGACGAGGAGGACCAGCGCTACGCCGTACGGCCGCCACCGCGTGGTCGGTGGTTCCGTCGGCTGGTCACCGCAGTGGCCGTCCTGCTCATCCTTGGTGCCCTGGTCGGTGGCGGCTGGGCGTGGGGCCGTACCCAGTTCTATGTCGGTGCCGCCGGAGACGACGTGGCGATCTATCAAGGGCTGCCACAGAACGTTGTCGGCATCGGGCTGTCCCAGGTGTACGAGGTGCAGCAGGTCCAGCTCGATGACCTCCCGGTCTACTACCAGGAGCGGGTCCGGGGCGCGATCACCGCCAACTCGCTCGACTCGGCCCGACAGACCGTTGACGAACTGAAGACCGCCGCCGAGGCGTGCCGGGCCAAACGCACCCCGAAGAAGGAACCGCAACCCACCCCGTCGGGCAAACCGCCGACATCCGTACGACCGACCTCATCGGCCCCTCCGACACCCTCACCCTCGACCTCGTCGTCGAGTTCGAGCACCAGCTCGCCGGACCAGGTCCCCTGCTGAGATGACCGATGTGCAAATGGTGGTGATCCACCGGAGTCGACGCAACATCGAACTCCTCCTGCTGCTGTTCGCCCTGGGAATCGGCTTCTCGGCCTACCTGATCACCGGCCTGAACCTGTACGGGGAACTCCCGACGAACTGGCTGGCCGCGGCTGGCGTGTGGGTGATCCTCGGCGCGGCCTGCCACGCCTTCACCCGGTGGCGGATCCCATACGCCGACCCGGTCCTGCTGCCCTGCGTCTTCCTGCTGAACGGAATCGGCCTGGCGCTCATCTTCCGGCTCGACCAGACCTCCACGCCGCCAGCGAACGATGTCGTCACCCAGCTCGGTTGGACCGGGCTCGGAGTGATCGGCTTCATCGCCTTCCTGATCATCTTCCGCGACCACCGGCCCCTGCAGCGCTACACCTACACCCTGGCCCTGCTCGGTGTCGTCCTGCTGCTGATGCCGCTGCTGCCCGGCATTGGGCGCGAGATCAACGGTTCCCGGATCTGGATAGGCATCGGGCCGTTCTCCTTCCAGCCCGCCGAGATCGCCAAGCTCGTGTTGACCACCGCCTTTGCGTCCTACCTGGTGGAACGTCGTGAGGTGCTCGCCCTGGCCGGCCGGCGCGTGCTGGGCATCGATCTGCCCCGGGCCCGCGACCTCGGCCCGATCCTGATCGTCTGGGCCGGCTGCCTGTTGGTGCTCCTGGCCCAACGCGACCTTGGCACCTCGATGCTCTTCTTCGGCATGTTCGTGATGATGCTGTACGTAGCCACCGAGCGACCGGGTTGGCCGCTGCTGGGCCTCGGCATGGCCGTCCTGGGCGGGCTGGTCATGTTCGTGTTGATCAAGGTCTTCAAGGTCGGATTCTTCGACCACGTGCTGGTGCGGTTGAGCTCCTGGCTGGATCCGTTCTCCGACTACGACAAGAACTATCAGGTCATCCAGGGACAGTTCGGGATGGCCTGGGGCGGGCTGCTCGGCCGTGGTTTGGGTGAGGGCCGGCCGGGGCTCACCCCGCTGGCCAAGAGCGACTTCATCGCCACCGTGGTCGGCGAGGAGCTCGGCGTGGCCGGGTTGATGGCGGTCATCCTGCTGTACGGGATCATCATCGCCCGTGGCCTGCGGACCGCACTGATCGGCAAGGAGGCGTTCGGCAAGCTACTCGCCGCCGGGCTCTCGTTCACTTTTGCCCTGCAGGTGTTCGCCATCATCGGCGGTGTCACCCGGCTGCTGCCGTTGACGGGTCTGACCACCCCGTTCATGTCCCAGGGCGGGTCCTCCCTGGTGTCGAACTGGGTGCTGGTGGCGTTGCTGATGGTCGTCTCCCACCAGTTCCGCAAGCCGGTCACCACCGCGGTCGGTGTGGACCCCGACAGCGAATCGACCCAACTCATCCCCGCCGTCGAATCACGGTCCGGCCTGTTCGGCCGTTCATCGCGCCGGGACGCACACCGGGAATCGGCACATCGGGACGGGGCCGAGGTGGGTGCGCGATGAACCGGCCGATCCGACGGGTGGCCGTGGTGGTGATGGTGATGTTCGCCCTGCTGCTGGGCAACCTCACCTTCTCCTCGGTGATCCGGGAGAACGCCCTGGACAAGAACACCGCCAACCGTCGCGTCCGGGACGCCGAGTTCGGTCAGGACCGCGGCGCGATCCTGGCCGGCAATGCACCGATCGCCGACACCGCACCCAGCGATGGCCGCTACAAGTTCCAGCGCTTGTACACCTCGGGTGAGCTGTACGCCCCGATCACCGGCTTCTACTCCTACGACCACGGCAGCACGGGGCTGGAGGCGACCTTCAACGGACAACTCGCCGGCACCGACGACTCCCTGGTGGTGCGACGACTGATCGACATCGTCACCGACAAGCCGCCCACCGGCGCGATGGTGGAGACCACCGTCGACGCGCGGGCCCAACAGGCGGCGTACCAGGGCCTGAACGGCCGCAAGGGCGCCGTGGTCGCGATCGACGCCAAGACTGGCGCCGTGCTCGCCCTGGTCAGCACCCCCTCGTACGACCCCAACCGGATCGCCAGCCACGACATCGAAGCGGCCCGGAAGGCCTACACGGAGTTGGCGAACTCGCCACAGCGCCGGATGTCGAACCGCGCCGCTCGTGAGGTGTACCCACCGGGGTCGACCTTCAAGCTGGTGACCGCGGCCGCGGCCCTGGAAAACGGCATCCCACCGGATCAGAAGTGGGACTCTCCGGATCGGCTGAAGCTGCCCGGAACCGAGACCTACCTGCCCAACGAGAGTTCCTGCGGGGGGACCAAGATCGATCTCGAGCAGGCACTGAAGGTGTCCTGCAACACCGCCTTCGCCAATGTGGGCATCAACCTCGGCGCCGACAGGATGCGTGAACAGGCCGAGAAGTTCGGCTTCGCGAGCCGTCCCTTGCCCGACCTGAACGGTGTCGCCAGCCGCTTTCCCGACGATCCCAACGACGCCCAGTTGGGACTGAGCGCGATCGGTCAGTACGACGTCGCCGCCTCCCCGCTGCAGATGGCGATGGTGAGTGCGGCGATCGCCAACGACGGCGTGCTGATGCAGCCGTACCTGGTCGGCGCCGTCCGCGGTCAGGACCTGAAACCGATCTCCACGACGCGCCCCAAGGAGCTGGGGCAGGCAGTGTCGCCGGAGAATGCTCGCATCCTGCAGGGGTGGATGCAGACCGTCGTCAAGAACGGCACCGGTGTCAACGCGCAGATCTCGGGGATGGAGGTCGGCGGCAAGACCGGCACGGCCAACACAACCCCGGACAAGCCGCCGTACGCCTGGTTCACCTCGTACGGGCGCAGCCAGAACCGTACGGTGGCGGTGTCGGTGTTCATCGAGGAGGCGCCGACCGCCCGCAACGACATCTCCGGTGGGCGACTCGCCGCACCGATCTCCCGTTCGGTGATGGAGGTGCTGTTGTGACCGCCGGTGGCGACCAGTTGACTGCAGCGGGCAGTATGGATGGCCGGGCCCGGACTCCGAGCCTTTTGACACTATGGAGGGGTGGGAGCCGATGACCGGCGATCCGAACCGGGTCGGTGATCGTTACGAGCTCGGCGACCTGCTGGGACGTGGCGGCATGGCCGAGGTGCGACACGCGATCGACACGCGACTCGGCAGACCTGTCGCGGTCAAGCAGTTGCGTGCCGATCTGGCCACCGACCCGACCTTCCAGGCGCGGTTCCGGCGCGAGGCACAGTCGGCGGCCGGCCTGAACCACCCCAACATCGTCTCGGTGTACGACACCGGCGAGGAGCCCGACCCCCGGACCGGGGTGATGGTCCCGTACATCGTGATGGAACTGGTCGACGGGGTCACCCTGCGCGACATCCTCCGCGACGGCCGCAAGCTGTTGCCGGAGCGGGCGATGGAGTTGGCCAGTGGGGTGCTGGATGCGCTGAGCTACAGCCACAAGGCCGGCATCATCCACCGCGACATCAAGCCCGCCAATGTGATGCTGACCCCGGGCGGCGACGTGAAGGTGATGGACTTCGGCATTGCCCGCGCGGTCGCCGACACCTCCTCGACGATGACCCAGACCGCAGCGGTGATCGGCACCGCGCAATACCTCTCTCCCGAGCAGGCGCGGGGAGAGACCGTCGACGCCCGTTCCGACATCTATTCGGCCGGTTGCCTGTTGTACGAGCTGCTGGTCAGCCGGCCGCCGTTCGTGGGTGAGTCGCCGGTCAGCGTCGCCTACCAACACGTCCGGGAGGCGCCCGTACCGCCCAGTGATCTTGATCCAGAGATCACGCCGGAGATGGATGCCATCGTGCTCCGCTCCCTGGCCAAGGACCCGGCCGATCGCTATCAGTCGGCGCGCCAGATGAAGGACGACATCTCCCGGTTGCTGGCCGGTCAGCAACCGCTGGCGACCGCCCTGCCGGCCAGCAGTCCGACACCGGGTGACACTGCACCGACCGCGCTGCTGGTACCCGATCATGTGCCCGCCGCCTCGGCCACCGACCAGCTCGACCAGGTCGATGCCGAACCCGAGGAGGAGGAGGAGAAGCGCGGCAAGGCGGGCAAGATTGCGGTGATCACCATCGTGGCTCTGGCCCTGGCCGCGGTGATCGGATCGATCATCTTCTTCAACCTGCCGCCCCAGACCAACCCCAACGCCAACGCCACGCCCTCAGCGAGCCCGGTGCAGATGGTTGAGGTGCCTGCGGTGATCGACCAGACCCAGGAGCAGGCCGAGAACTCTCTCGACGGACTCGGACTGAAGTCCAAGATCAACAAGGTCAAGGGCAAGGATGACTCCAGCGTCGGCACCGTGACCAAGGCCGACCCCCCTGCTGGCACCTCCGTGGAGGTGGGCTCCACGGTCACGCTCGACATCAATGTCGGGCCGGACAAGACCAAGGTGCCCGAGATCGTCGGCCTCTCCAGGACCGAGGCGGAG
>JAKDKP010000091.1 GCA_030453285.1 Propionibacteriales bacterium | reverse complement strand
TGGACAGGCTGTACCCGTAGACCTGCAGCACCCGTACATCAATTTCAACTGGGGACGGCGCCCTAGCTCGGGGCGCCGTCGTCATGCCCTGATGATCAGGCGAGACCCTTGGTCTTGAGCCAGTCACCGGCGACGGTCTTGGCGTCGAGGTGATCGGTGTCGACCTGCTTGTTGAGGGCGGTCAGGTCCTCGGTGGTCAGCGCGGCCTGTACGGCGTCGAGCGCGGCAACGGCGTCGGTGTTGTCGGCCACGGCCTTGGCGACCAAGGGGATCACGTTCTGCGGCAGGATCATCATCTCCGGGTCGGCCAGCATCACGTACCCGTTGTCGCCGATGGCGGCCTCGGTGGTGAAGAAGGTGGCCACCTGGATCTTGCCGTCGTTCAGGTCCTTCACCTTCACCGCCGGCGAATCGTAGGTCTTGAACTCCTTGAACGTCGCGCCATAGATCCCTTCGAGTCCAGGCGGCCCGTACGGGCGCTCCTTCAACTCACCGGGCCCGCCGAGCACCGACTGCGCGCTGATCTTCTTCAGATCCGCGAGCGAGGCGATGCCCTTGGTCTTGGCCGTCTCAGCAGTGACGACGTACACGTCCTGGTCGGTGGCCGGCGACGACTTCAACACCGCCAGGCCCTCACCCACGGCTGCCGGCAGGGCGGTCTCGATCTGTTCGGCGGTCTGGGCCGGATTGCCGTCGTCGAGGAAGGCCAGCAGGTTGCCGGTGTATTCGGGGACGATCTGCACCGAACCGTCCTTCAACCCCTTGATGTAGACCTCGCGGGATCCGATGCTGGGCTTCGTACTGGCAGCGACACCCTTGGCCGCGAGCGCCTGGGCGTACAACTCGGCCAGCACCTGCGACTCGGTGAAGTTGGCCGAGCCGACCACGATTTCGCTCGTTCCGCTGCCCTGGCTCGCGCCACCGGAACTGTCGGCCATCGGATTGTTGTTCACGCCACACGCGGTTACCGGTACGACGGCGGCGAGAGCGAGGAAGGTACGTCGAGTCGTCATCAGGTGCTCCTGGATTCTGCGCTGTGGTCCTCTGCGCTATGGGATTCGGCGCGTCGCGCCCTGGAAATCTCGGTGGTTGGGGCACGGCCATCGTCGATGGTACGCGCGGTCTCAGCTCGGTTCGTACGGGACCGGCGGCGGCGCAACCCGAAGGCCAGCAGACCGAGCAGAATGTCGATCGTGACGGCGATCACCGCCACCAGCACGGCACCGGCAAACATTTGCGGGTATCCGTCCTCACCCAACCGCTGTCCGTCGACGACCAATCTCCCCAGTCCGCCGGCGGCGGCAAGGGCGGCGACAGTGGCCGTGCTGACCACCTGCAGTGAGGCATTGCGGAGCCCGGAGACGATCAGCGGAAAGGCCAGCGGCAACTCCACCTGGGTGATCACCTGCCAGGAAGTCATGCCCATCGCCCGAGACGCCTGCACTGCACCCGGGTCGGCCTCGGCGATGCCGGTGGCGGTGGCATTCAGGATCGGCGGGATGGCCAGCACGGTGAGAGCGAACAGCACGGGAGTGACACCGCTGCCCATCAGGGTGACGACCAGCACGAGCAGGCCGAGGGTGGGGATCGCCCGGCCGGCATTGCTCACACCGACGACCAAGAACTGCCCAACCCGGAAGTGCCCGATTGCGACACCGAGCGCGATCGCGATCACCGCGGCCAGCAGCAGCGACAGGCCGGTGTAGGCCAGGTGCTGGCCGATCCGCGCGGTGATGCCATCGGCCCCGGCCCAGTTCTGGGTGTCGGCAAGGTAGGAGAACAGGTTCATCAGGCACGCACCCGCCTCGACCACGGCAGCAACAGGTTCTTGATCAACAGGATCAGCCCGTCAGCGAGCAGGGCCATGATCATCACCAACGCGATGCCGACAACGATGGGCACGACGTAGCCGGAGTTGAAGCCCAGATCAAACAGTTGCCCCAGCGCCCCCATGCCGATCACCGCACCCACGGTGACCATCGCGATGTTGGTCACCACGACCACGCGCAATCCCGACAACATCACCGGCAGGGCGAGCGGCAGTTCGACGGCGAACAACCGGCGGAGTGTCCCGAACCCCATGGCCGTGGCGGCCTGCCTGGCCTCCTCGGGCACCGAGCGGAAGCCGTCAACGACGCTGCGGTTGAGCAGCACCGTCGAATAGACCGTCAGCGCGACGATGATGTTGATCGGGTCGAGGATCCTGGTGCCGAGAATCAATGGCATGGTGACGAACAGGGCGATCGATGGAATCGCGTACACCACTCCGGTGGCGGCCAGCAGGATGTTGGCGAATCGGCCCGTACGGTGCAACAGGTAGCCAAGGATCAGCGAGATCACCATGGCCAGCAGCACTGGAGCAAACGACAGCAGGGCGTGCTGGGCCGTCAGTTCACCGATCAGTGGCCAGCTGCGCGAGAGCCAGTTCACGACGCACCCCGGGTCCGATCCGGGTCATCATCAAGATCAGGATCGGCCTCGACTGGATCGATCCGGCCATCATGATCAGCACCCGCGATGTCGGCGTCCAGCGGCGGCTCCTGGGCGAAGTCGTACAACTCATCGTCGGCGTCGCCGTCCCGGACTGGCTCATCACGTACCGGTTCATCACGTACGGGCTGATCTTCGGGCTCAACCCGTGCGAGTTGATCATTGGCGACCGACTTGTTCTCCGAGACCTCGGTCTCGGGCTCAGCGGCTCGTCGCTCGGCAGCCTGCTGACGGGCAGCCGCCGTCGGCACGAAGTAGCCGAGGCCCGAGTTCTCGGCTCCCGCGTTCTCGGTCCGTTCCTCGTCCGTGGCGGTCTCGTCGGTCGTGGTCACCTCTGATGTGGCTTCGTCCGCTGAGTCTCCGACGGTGGCGGCTTCCTCGGATGTCGCTGCAGCTGCAGGCTCCGATGGTGCGTCCGCGCGGGCCGACGGCTCCGCACCGGCGAGACCAGTCGACTCCTGGTCGACGCGTTGCGTCCCGCCGCGTGAGGTCGGGCCGTTGCCGTCACCATCGACCACGATCGAGGCGAAGAAGTCGCGATCGTCGTCATCGGACAGCATCGACGTCAGGTCCAACGCCACGGTGTCCTCGGTTCCCGACTCGCCCTCCTGATCGACACGAGGCGGACCGGCGTCGGTGGCATCGCTGCCGGGTGCAGTGGTCTGCTCCTCAGCTGCGCCCTCCTTGTCGCCGGGCACCTGGTCATCGGGCCCCTGGTCACCGGGCCCTCCGCCGGCCCCCTGCTCGTCGGCCACCTCTGCACCGACGCAATCTCCGCCCGTAGGCCCATCATCGGGGTGATCCGACGGATCGCTCGGCCGCTCGACGGCGGCAGCGAGTTCCTTGGGCTCGACCCCCTGCTCGGCGGCGGCGGCGGCCACGACCGCCTCGGTCGTACGAGACTTGCGCCTGCGACCGGTCTCACGGTCGTCCGCACCAGCAAGATCAGCGAGGACCTGCGCCCTGGCTGCCTCGAGACGGCGTGCCTGCTCGGCCTCCTCGCGACGCTTCTCCTCCGCCAATCGACGTGCCTCGGCCTCCTGGGCATCGAGGTGTTCGCGGGCTACCCGACGCCGCAACCGAGCGGCCCGCTTCATGATCGTCTCCAGCGGTACCGCGCCGGTGTAGCGACCATTCTCGGGATCGACACTCACCGCGAAGCCGACCGGTGAGGCCAGGGCGGCGTCCAGGGCGACGCGCAAGGAGTCCTGTCCGGGGACGAAGGAGCCACCCAGCGGTACGGTTCGTCCCGGTCGTTCCGGGGTCACCCACCCGATCGGGCGGGCGTCGCTGTCGAGCACAAGCGCATGGTCGTCGCCACGGACGGCCGAGGGGGTGCGCACCACGCGGATGCGTTCGACACCCAGGTCGTCGGCCGGTGCGAAGGACAGCGCTCGGTAGCCGCGGTCGCGCCCGATGAACGCCTCGACGAACTCGTCCGAGGGCGAGTTCAACACCTCGATGGGAGTACCGAACTGCGCGAGTCGCCCACCGACGCCCATGATCGCCACCTGATCACCGAGCTTGACCGCCTCATCGATGTCATGAGTGATCATCACCACCGTCTTGCCCAACTCGTCCTGCAGTTTCAAGATCATGTCCTGCAGATCGCCGCGAACGACCGGATCGACAGCGGAGAACGGCTCGTCCATCAACAGCACGTCGGGATCGGCCGCCAGGGCGCGAGCCACGCCGACGCGCTGCTGCTGCCCACCGGACAATTCGTGTGGATAGCGGTCAGCGAGCCGCTGATCCAGCCCCACCTCGGACAGCAGATCCCGGGCCCGGCTGCGAGCCTTGCCCGCGCTCCAGCCCAGCAGCTTGGGCACGGTCTGGATGTTGTCGACCACGGTCCGGTGCGGGAACAGGCCACCGGACTGGATCACGTACCCCATCCGTCGACGCAGCCGAGTCCGACGCTGCTGGCGTAGCGGTTCGCCGTCGATCCGGACCTCGCCGGAGGTGGGCTCCACCATCCGGTTCAGCATCCGCAGCGTCGTCGTCTTGCCGCAGCCGGACGGCCCGACGAAGACGGTGATCCGCCCGGTCGGGATCGTCAGCGTGAGGTCGTCGACGGCAACCGTGCCGTCGCGGAACCTCTTGGTCACCGACTCGAGTTCGAACACGTCAAGGACACCTAACACCGCTGAGGTCGTTTGCCCACGACCCTAACCCGCTGGATCCTCGGTCGGTGGGAGGCCGGTCGACGTGTACGCAGGCGACCAGCACGGAAGGGCCAACTCCGGGTCACCAAAACAGGAACGATTCCGCTCCTCGGCCCGTGCGGGCACATTCCTCATGTCGGCGACCGTGATCCTGACACGTGCTCTTCGGGTGCGGCTCAGTCGAGGCCTTCGACGATGCGGAAGTCGCGCTCGACACCATCACCCAGCGCGGACAGCGCCTCCTGGTAGGCCGCACTCGCCCGTGCATCGACCGCTTGGTCGAAGCTGTCGAACTCGATCAGGATGGTGCGCTCGGCGATCCCGGCATCGTGCGCCTCGACCCGTCCGCCACGGACGAAGGTCCGACCGCCCGCAGCCTTGACGGCCGGAGCGGCAAGCGTGTTGTAGGCGGCCAGCTTCTCGGGGTCGGCGATGGAGCGATAGACGCTGACCCAGTAGCCCTTGGGCATGAAACCTCCAGTGGTGGGACGAGTGCATCGGACTCTACGGGGCCGGTCTCGGCTGTCGCCCGCGGGCGCCATGTCGTACGATTCCCCAAGAAGTTACCCGTGAGTAATATGAGTGCCGGCCGCTAGGGTGGCCAGCAGTCCGCCGACCTGTCAGCCGCCAAAGGGGATCTGCCATGACGATCGTGGCCACCGTGCTTGCTCTGTTGATCAGTGTCGCGGGCGTCATCCTCTTCGCCCGCGCGATCGGCGCGATCGTGGGTGTGGTGAGGGTCGGTCAGCCGACCCTCGGTCGCACCGACGGCCCGGCCGAGCGCTGGAAGCACATGCTGGCCGAGACGCTCGGCCACACCCGGATGCTGCAGTGGAGCCGGATCGGCGTGGCGCACTGGTTCGTGATGGTCGGCTTCGGTGCACTGTTCTTCACCCTCGTCACCGCGTACGGGCAACTGTTCGACCCCGGCTTCGCGCTTCCCCTGATCGGCCACTGGATCGTGTACGAGTGGATCGCCGAACTGATCGCCACGCTTGGCTGGCTGGCGATCACCTTCTTGATCATCCTGCGCATGATCAAGGGCCACACCGCCCGTACGTCCCGGTTCTTCGGCTCCACCGTGTGGCAGGCCCGGTACGTCGAGTGGACGATCTGGGGCATCATGACCTGTGTCCTGGTGCTGCGGGCACTGGAGTTCCAGCATCTCGGTACGGAGACCTCCCGCTGGCACTTCCCCATCTCCAGTTGGCTGCTCCCGGCCGGCCTGCCGGCGGCGACGGTCGCCACGGCGATCAAGCTCGTCGCCGCGATCAAGATCATCATCTCGATGGCCTGGTTCTGCGTGATCGGTCTGCACATCACCATGGGCGTCGCGTGGCACCGGTTCACCGCCTTCCCCAACATCTGGTTCAAGCGTGAATCCTCCGGCAGGCCTGCCCTGGGGGCCCTGCCGCCGATCAACGCCGGTGGCAAGCCGCTGGACTTCACCGAACTCGACGATCTGGACGAGGACGCCGCCCTGGGCGCCAGCAAGATCGAGGACTTCACCTGGAAAGGACTGCTGGACTTCACCAGTTGCACCGAGTGCGGACGGTGCCAGTCCCAGTGCCCGGCCTGGATCACCGACAAGCCACTGTCACCGAAGCTGATGATCATGGGCCTGCGCGAGCACGCGTACGCCAAGGCGCCCTACCTGCAGGCCGCCGAGGAGGCACGCGCATCGCTGCCCGAGGCATTGCGCGCCGAGGCCGACCGACCGCTGGTCGGCGCCATGGTGGCCAAGGAGAACCGATCGGCCGAGACCGTACGAGAAGCCTCGGTCGCCCAGGCGCACGGCGCACCGATCCAGATCCTCGACGGTGTCGCCGGGGTGGTCGACCCCGACGTGCTGTGGGCCTGCACCAACTGTGGTGCGTGCGTGCAGCAGTGCCCGGTCGACATCGAACATGTCGATCACATCATGGACATGCGCCGCCACCAGGTGCTGATGGAGTCGGACTTCCCGAGCGAGTTGAACCAGTTGTTCAAGGGCCTGGAGTCCAAGGGCAACCCGTGGAACATGAACGCCCGCAAGCGGATGGAGTGGGCCAAGGGACTCGACTTCGAGGTGCCGGTGGTCGGTGAGGACGTCGAGGACCTGACCGAGGTCGAGTACCTGTTCTGGGTGGGTTGCGCCGGGTCGTACGAGGACCGCGCGATCAAGACCACCCAGGCGGTCGCCGAACTGCTGCACACCGCCGGAGTGTCCTTCGCCGTGCTCGGCAATGGCGAGACCTGCACCGGTGATCCGGCCCGCCGCGCCGGTAACGAGTTCGTCTTCCAGCAACTCGCCGCCGAAAACAAGGAGACCTTCGCCGAGGCCAAGGCCAGCAAGGTGATCACCACCTGCGCGCACTGCCTCAACACGCTGAAGAACGAGTACCCGCAGATCGGTGTCGAGCTGGAGGTCGTGCATCACACCCAACTGCTGAACCGGCTGGTCCGCGACGGGCGCCTGACCCCGGTGGCGCCACCAGCCGGTGAAGTGGCCGGCCGCACCATCACGTACCACGACCCGTGTTTCCTCGGCCGCCACAACGAGGTGTACGACGCCCCGCGCGAGCTGCTGTCGGCCATTCCCGGTGCCGAGCTCGCCGAGATGCCGCGCAACCGCAAGACCTCATTCTGCTGTGGCGCCGGCGGCGCCCAGATGTGGATGGAGGAGAAGATCGGCACCCGGGTGAATCTGAATCGGACCGAGGAGGCACTGCAGACCCTGGAGATTGCGGGGGTGACCAACAGCGCCGAGGGGGCCGGGCGCGGCGGGGCGATCGCGACTGCCTGCCCGTTCTGCCGGGTGATGATCTCCGACGGACTGTCGGCCAAGCAGGACGAGGGCCAGGGCACCGGAGTCGAGGTCTCCGATGTGGCACACCTGCT
>JAKDKP010000733.1 GCA_030453285.1 Propionibacteriales bacterium | reverse complement strand
CGACCTGTTGTTACGAGTATTTCCGATGCGGTCCTGCTCGGCGGGCACCTTCCGCAATGCCACGCAGACCGGACGGCCCTGTCTGCTCGGCTACATCGACAAGTGTTCGGCACCCTGTGTCGGATCGGTCAGTGCGCAGGAACATCGCGAGATCGTTGCCGATTTCTGTCAGTTCATGGCGGGCCGATCCGGGCCGATGATGAAGCGGCTCGAATCGCGAATGTCCGCAGCAGCGGCGAACCTCGAATATGAGAAGGCCGGCCGGATCCGCGATGACCTGGCGGCGCTGAAACAGGCCTCCGAACGCAACGCGATCGTGTTGCCCGACGGCACCGACGCCGACGTGGTGGCCCTGGCCGAGGACCCCCTCGAGGTGGCCGTGCAGATTTTCCACGTCCGTGGCGGCCGGGTTCGCGGTGAGCGGGGCTGGGTCGCCGACCGGGTCGACGACGCCGACAGTTCCGAACTGGTGGAGAGTTTCCTGCAGCAGCTGTACAACGATGAGGTGCGCGAGGGCTTCGAGGTGATCCCTCGAGAGATATTGGTGCCGGCCGAACCGCCGGCTGCCCAGGCACTCTCGCGGGTGTTGACCGAGCGTCGCGGTGCCGCGGTGACGATTCGGGTGCCGCAGCGGGGCACCAAGCGGACCCTGCTGGACACGGTGCAGCGCAACGCCGGCGAGGCGCTGATCCGGCACAAGACCAAACGTGCCTCCGACCTGACCACCCGAAACCGTGCCCTGGAAGAGATTCAGCAGGCCATCGACCTGTCCGAGGTGCCGCTTCGGATCGAGTGCTACGACATCTCGAACCTGCAGGGCACCGAAGTGGTCGCGTCCATGGTGGTCTTCGAGGACGGTCTGCCCCGCAAGAGTGAGTACCGCCGCTTCGTCATCAAGGGCGTCGAGGGGCAGAACGATGTCGCCTCGATGCATGAGGTGATCACCCGACGATTCCGCCGGATGCTCGATGACCAGGCCGACGAAACCGCCGATGCTTCCCGCAAGTTCACCTACAAGCCGGCACTGGTCGTCGTCGATGGTGGCCCGCCCCAAGTCGCCGCCGCCCACGATGCGCTGGCTCAGCTGGGCATCACCGACGTGGCCCTGTGTGGTCTGGCGAAGCGGTTGGAGGAGGTGTGGCTGCCCGAGGATGAGTATCCGGTGATCCTGCCGCGCAGCAGCGAAGGGTTGTACCTGCTGCAGCGGATCCGGGACGAGGCTCACCGATTCGCCATCGGGCATCACCGCGGACGCCGATCCAAGACCATGGTGGAATCGGTGCTCGACGACGTTCCCGGGCTGGGCGAGGTGCGTCGCAAGGCGCTGACCAAGCATTTTGGCTCGCTGAAGAAGTTGCGTGCGGCCACCGTCGAAGAGGTGGCCCTGGTGCCCGGATTCGGGCGTACCACGGCCGAAGCGGTCAAGGCAGCGCTCGGTGAGACGTCACCCGGGGAGGCCATCAACACGGCCACCGGGGAGGTGGTCACCGATGGATAGCCATAATGGGCCCGTGGACATTCCCGAAAACCCTGCTCAGGACCAGACGTCGGCCCTGGGCGCTCCGCGGCGGCAACGACAGACCGGAGTGCGCCTGGTCTTCATCACCGGGATGTCCGGAGCCGGCCGACGCACCGCGGCCCATGCCCTGGAGGATCTGGGTTGGTACGTGGTGGACAACCT
>JAKDKP010000732.1 GCA_030453285.1 Propionibacteriales bacterium | reverse complement strand
GGCAGTGCTGCACCCAGTCCTCGTGGTCGCCCAAGGCGCCGCCCCGTCCGCTGCTCGTGGTGGCCGGGGCCGGCTCGGCGGCCGGGGCAGCTTCGGCGACGTATCCCGTACCTCCCACACCGGTGGCCGGTCCGGTGGACAGGGCCAAGGTGCCGATGGGCGCCAGAAGGAAGGCGGCTGCTCCGCCGGAGATGATCCACTTGGTCGATTTCTTCATGTCCACAAGAAAACCGGACCGGAATGAGGGGGAGAGGAGAGGGTGATGAGAGGTTTCTCACCGACGCCGACGGTCGTCGCTCTCTGGCACAAAGGTCCCGACCACAAAGCTCACGACGGAGATGATCAGCGACCCCAGCACGGCGTTCCAGAAGCCGTCGACGTGCCAGCCCAGCCGCAGGGTGTCACTGACCCAGCTCGTCAGCAGCAGCATCACCGCGTTGATCACCAGCAGGAACAGGCCGAGGCTCAGCCAGATGAGGGGTTTGGTGAAGAACCGGAAGACGGGCTTGACGACGGCGTTCAGCAGTCCGAAGATCAGCGCGATCACCAGCAGTACACCGACGTCATGCTCCCGGCTTTCGCCGCCTAGAGTGATGCCATCGACCAGCCACGTGGCCAGCGCCAGAGCGATGGCGTTCAGCACGAACCGAACGATTGTCAGCATGCTTCGATCGTTCCACGACGAGGCAACCGAGCCAGAGATGGGGTGTTTCACCGATGGTGTCCTGGGGACACAGGTATCTCACAGTCCGACCCGACGAATTCCGGATCGACTACACGATCAATCCGTACATGGACCCGGCGGTCCCACCCGATCCGGTGCGCTCGGCCGAGCAGTGGCAGGCGATGGTGTCGACGCTCCGGGACGTCGGTGCCGAGGTGGAGGAGTTGGCTCCGCCGGCCGATTGTCCCGACATGGTGTACGCGATGAACCTGGGCCAGGCGTGGATCCGCGACGATGAGCGGCACGTCCTGATGAGTCACATGCGCTTCTCCCAACGACGTGCTGAGACGCCGGCGGCCGCGCAATGGTTTGCCGATCACGGCTTCACCGTGCACTGGCTTGCGGGTGAGGAGCCGCGCCGAGTCGGTGGCGAGCTCGGCCAGTGGGGCCCGGCGGATCTGTCGGCGCCCTGCTTCGAGTCCGGGGACGCATTCTGGTTCTCCGGCCGGCTGATCGTCGCGTACGGACCGCGCACCGATCACGCCGCGTTGGAGCGGATCAGCGAGGTGATGGGGGTCGACGTGCTGGGTGTGCACACGACCCATCCCGCCATGTTCCACCTCGACCTGTCGTTCTGCCCGCTCACCGAGACCGCCGCGCTGGTCTGCCCGGGTGCGTTCGACGACAAGACCGGGAAGGACCTGTGGAAGCACGTGCCCGACCCGATCGAGGTCAGTGTTGATCAAGCACTTGCCTTCGCGGCCAACGCCGTCGTGGTCGGTGACACCGTCGTGGGTGTCGGACTGGACCCGACGCTGGTTCGACAGATCGAACAGCGTGGCCTGCGCATTCGTACGGTCGACGTCGACCAGTTCCACCTGTCCGGTGGGTCGGTGCGCTGCTTGACCAACCCGCTGGACATCGTCCTGAGCTGAAACTGCAACAGCACCCAAGCTCCGACGTGGCGGTCAGGAATGGCGCCCGGCGGTCGGAATTCCGACCGCCGGGATGCTCAACT
>JAKDKP010000731.1 GCA_030453285.1 Propionibacteriales bacterium | reverse complement strand
GCCGCGCGGGAAGCCGTACGGGGCCTTGACATCGAGCAGGCCTGGGCCAACGAACAGGCCGCCGCGCTGGTCGACGAACACGAACTGGGCTGGCATCAGCCCACCGAAGTGGCAGAGTGGTGACATGGCTCCTCGTTCGATCTGGAAAGGCGCAATCTCCTTCGGTCTGGTGACCATCCCGGTCAAGCTGTTCACCGCGACCGAGGAGAAGGACGTCAGCTTCCGTCAGGTGCATCCCGCCGACGAGGGGCGGATCAAGTACAAGCGCGTCTGTGAGACGTGCGGCAACGAGATTCCGTACGCCGAGATCGGCAAGGGATACGAGATGCCCGACGGTCGGATGGTGATCCTCGAATCCGAGGACTTCGACAACCTTCCGCTGGCCACCACCAAGTCGGTCGAGGTGGTCCAGTTCGTGCCGGCCGATCAGGTGGACCCGACCTACTTCGCCAAGACCTATTTCCTGCAGGCCGACGGTCCCGGCGCCAAGCCGTACGTGTTGTTGAGGGACGCCTTGATCAAGAGTGGGCAGGCCGCGATCGTGAAGGTGGCGATCCGCAGCCGCGAGCAGTTGGCGATGATCAGGCCGGTGGACGGGGTGCTACGGATGCACACCATGTTGTGGCCCGACGAGGTGCGTGCCGGCGACTTCGCCGAGCCGCCTGCCGAGGTGACTGTCTCCGACGCCGAGGTGGAGATGGCGCAGTCATTCATCGACGCCCTGGCCGGGGACTTCAAGCCGGAGGCGCACAGCGATGCCTACCGGCTCGCGCTCGAGGAGGTTATCGAGTCGAAGCTGTCCGGCATGCCGGCGGCCGAGACCGATGAGGAAGAAGGTCCCGACCAGGCCGAGGTGGTCGACCTGGTCGCCGCTCTGCGGGCTTCGGTCGAGGCTGCGAAGAAGCGCCGCGAAGCGGCGAAGAGCTCCGAGTCCGAGGCAGGCGCCGAGGACGAGGAGGAAAAGGGCAGTGCAGCGAAGACGACCAAGAAGACTCCTGCCCGGAAGGCCGCAACCAAGAAGAAGGCGTCCGCCGGTGGCACGACGAAGGCGAAGGCGAGCTGAGCCATCGGGCACTCGATGGGGCCGGCGCCGAACATGTTGTTAGGGTGCCAGACGTGGATGCCATCACCTCCGTACCGCAGCCGGTCAACGAACCGGTCAAGACCTATGCCCCCGGCAGTGCCGAGCGTGCCGGGCTGGAGGCCGAACTCGCCGCCCAGTACGCAGCCGACCCCGTTGAACTGACCGCAGCCATCGGGGCCGAGCGCCGGTTGGGCGGTGGCGTGGCCTTCGACGTCACGATGCCGTCCGAGCACGGCCACGTCCTTGGACGCGCGGCGGCCGCCAACGCCCAGGACACCACCGATGCGATCGCTGCTGCCGCCGCGGCCGCACCGGCGTGGGCGGAGTTGGACTTCGACGAGCGGGCCGCGGTGTTCCTCCGCGCAGCCGATCTGCTGGCGGGTCCCTGGCGCAACGTGATCAACGCCGCCACCATGCTGGGGCAGGGCAAGACGGTCCAGCAGGCAGAGATCGACGCCGCGTGCGAACTGATCGACTTCCTGCGGTTCAACGTCGCCTTCGCTCGCGAGATCCACCGCACCCAGCCGATCTCGTCACCCGGGGTGTGGAACCGCACCGACTATCGCCCCCTCGAGGGGTTCGTGTACGCGATCACCCC
>JAKDKP010000090.1 GCA_030453285.1 Propionibacteriales bacterium | reverse complement strand
GTGGTCCATGCGTCGGTTCGGTCGTTCGGCCCGGTCGAGGCTGGAGCCGAAACGGTGGTGGCTGCGCTGCAGCGGGTCTGCGGGACGGTCATGATGATGGCGGGGTCGTGGGGCTTGACCGTGCTTCCGGCCCCACCGGGCCTGGTGCGGCCGCACAACGCCTATTGGAACGCGGAAGGCTGGGCCGACTTCGATGAGCGGCTCCACTCGGCGACGCCGTACCAACTCGATCTGCCGGTATCGGCCTGGCTGGGGCAATCAGCCGAGACCCTCCGTACGACGGCCGGGGCGGTTCGCGGACCGCATCCGTTGATCTCGTTCGTGGCGGTGGGGGATCGGGCCGCGGACCTGGTCAGTCACGAACTCTTGGACCGTCCGTTGGGACCTCTGGCACGCCTGGCCGAACTGGACGGCGATGTCCTCCTGCTCGGAGTTGACCACACTTCCAACACCACAATTCACCTGGCCGAACAAGAGCTCGGGTTCGGCCGCTTCCATCGGTACGCGCGGCACGGATCGGGTCGGTGGATCGAGCTGCCGAACGTCTCGGGGGAGAGCCACCGGTTCAATCGCATCGAGCCGCTGCTGGCCGAGCGGACCACCGAAACCCTCATCGGCGAGTGCCACGCACGGCGGATCCGCATACGCGACGTGCTCGAGGTTGCCACCAGGACGATCACCAACGATCCCGCGGCCCTGTTGTGCAACGCACCGGGCTGCCGGTGCACCGCGGCGCGGCTTCAGTACGAGAGTGTGACACTCGGCGCCTCAGGGCGCCGAGGTCTGCCGGAGGCTGAGGATCTTGGCAGCATCCACCGCGGCAGGTAAAGTAGTTACGTACCTACCTTACTCACCTTCTTCTCTTGGGAGGCAGCGCGATGACGACGATGAGTGCCCGCGAGTTCAATCGGGACGTCAGCTCGGCCAAACGGGCAGCAGACAACGGGCCAGTGGTGATCACGGACCGTGGCATGGCCGCCTACGTCCTACTCACAGCGGCGGACTATGAGGATCTCACCGAACATCGGACGATTCTTGATTGGCTCCAGGTCGATGACGACATCGACTTCACACCGCCCCAATTGCGCTCGATGCCACAAACCGCCGACCTGTGAAGTATCTACTCGACACCAATGTGATCAGTGAGTTGCGCAAAAGGCGCGGCGTTGCCGAATCTGCAGTCCTTGACTGGGCGACTCAGCAACCAGTGCGTGATTTGTACATCAGCGTGGTGACCATCCTGGAGATTGAACTGGGCATTGCGAAGGTCGAACGCCGGGACCGGCGGCAAGGTGCCGCCCTCCGGGACTGGATGGATTCTGGGGTCCTGGCCGGATTCAAGGGCCGCATCCTCCCGGTGGATGTCGATGTGGCGATACGTGCCGCTCGGTTGCACGTCCCGGACCCACGGCCAGAACGTGACGCCTACATCGCAGCGACCGCCATCCGGAGTGACCTGACGCTCGTGACGCGAAACATCAAGGACTTCTCCATTCCCCTACTCAGAACGTTGAACCCGTGGCCACCGAATGTCTGAGCATACGGTCACACCCAGAATCGACCACGACTAGCTCCGCGCGGCGCTGAATGCCAGTGACGCCAAACGGTCAGTCACCTCAAGGTTGGCTGGCTGCACCCAGCCCTCGTTGATCATGGGCGTGCCCCCGGCATTGATGGTCATCCGGAAGTCGAGACAGTCCAGCCACAGGGGGCGCAGGTCGAGGATGGGCCGCAGCCGGTACAGTTCTTCGTCGGTGAGTTGGATGTGCTCGGCGTATCCGCGCAGGACGGCGGCGACGTTGGCGGTGGTGTTGCTTTCGACGGCCGTACGCAGCAGCCAAGCCAGGGCGGGTAGGCGGGGCCCTCGTCCAGATCCTGCCCAACCCACGATCGCCAGGTTGCCAACCGGACCGACGGCGGCCCAAGGATGGTAGTTGCTGTGGGTGAGCGCCTCGGGTAGTCCTTCGGCGTCGTCGGCGTTCTCGACCTGCTCGGTCAGCCAGTCGTACCTGGCGCGCGATGCGGAGGTCACCTTGTCCTCAACACTGACCAGGAACCCCATGGCGGCCGCCAGGTCTTCCTTCGGCCGTCCGATGTGGAAGCCGCCGCCATGCTCTTCGGCACCGCCATCCCGGGCCACCGCGCCACCAGCCGAGGGGAGTGCGTGCAGCCGCCCCAGCAGGGCACCCAGCTCGGCCCACACGGACGGGTTGTCGGCACGCGGGCGCCCGCCGTCGATGAATGTGGTGACGATGATCCCCTTGCCGTCGAGCACGGTCACCGGATCGTCGTGGGCGATCCGTTCGGCAGGGAAGTCGTGGGTGGCAAGGAAGGCCAAGATGTCGGCATCACCGTGAACGCGGCTGACCCGATCAGCCGACGAGGAGAAGATCCGCGCAATCCACTGCTGACCGTCGACCTGCTTGACGACCAGGGTGGACGGGTAGTGCCCCGGCCACGAGCCGGCGGGGCGCGTACGCGGATCGTCGTCAATCGCCATGATCGAGTCGATCCTGATCCCGTACTGCGCTTCCAGGTGCGCTGTCAGCACTCCTGGCTCGTACGGCCTGGAGCCGATGAACTCCTGCCGATTCGCCAATTCCAGGTCTGCCCGCGCCTGGGTATACCGCTGTCCGGTCGCACGTGCTCGCTCGCGTGCCGCCCGCTTGAAACTGCCCTGCTTGGTCATGACAAGCCTCCTCGACGTGTCAACGTTCCCCAGCACCGTGACACTCGAACAGGCCTGATCCGGTCGCGACCCTGAGGGCAGAGTTCCCCTTCGCCATCTCGAGGCCCCGCTGGGGTAGGGCCTCGCAGGCTGGGCGTCAAGTCAACGCCGGAATCGATTATGGGCAGCGCACAACTCGACGTCAACACTTCGGCACTTCGGCGCGTGAAGGCCGGACCCGCGGGAAAACCCGATGCGTCACTCCACCCTCGCCGTTAGCGTCAGGACCACGGCCAGGCCGCAGGTCCGAAGGCCACGGCTCCAGAACAGGGGAGTGCTGAGAACCGGCGGAGTCATAGCACTGACCTCCACACGAACGACAGGCCACAGAGAATTGTCGTGAGGTGGGCGGAACAGGACCACATGATCATGAAGCAGGAACAGAGCGGGCAATACCACGCGTTCCATGCGGCAGGGCTCGGTTCACTCGTGCAACCGGCTCTGCGGCTCGCCTTACCGGATGCGGATGTCACCCATCGTGACGACAGTTCGCTACGGTGACGACAGGGGAGATGGCGCCGCCCTTCGGGAGACTCGTCACAGTTGATCACGAAGCCTCACACTCACAGGCCGCCCTGCCATCCAGCGGATGACGCCTTGGAGTTCGCGAGTTGCGGTCCTCGTCGTGACGGGTTGGAGCTGGTGGACAGCCACGTGCGCGTCCATACGGGGGACGTGAGTGATGTCTTGTCAGTAGAGCCGCCTACCGTGCACGTTGACCGCTCCCGACCAACCCATGGAGGTCTCTCTCTCATATGGCATCGTCCACCACACCCAACGATCCTCGACCGCTGCTGGAGGCCTCACTCGACCAGTACGAAGCACTCGTCGACGTGTTGAACGACACCGACCTCAGCCAATCGACACCCTGTGGTCAGTACGACGTGCAGGCTGTTCTCGCGCACGTGATCGCCGTGCTCCGCAAACTGATCACGGTTGGGCGAGGCGGCGACATGACGACGGTGACCGACCCGGCCGACGACGTCGTGGGGCTGTCATTGCGAGAGCTCCGTCAGACCCGGGCAGACCTGCGTTCGACCTGGGCATTGCCGGACCTGCTCGAGCGCGAGTGCACCGTGGCTTGGGGAACCATGACCGGGCGCGAGCTGCTCGACGCGTACACCCACGAATTCACCGTGCACGCCTGGGACCTGGCCAGCACGACCGGTCGAGTGGCCGACCTCGATCCCCAGTTGTCCGAGGCGGCCCTGGACTGGTTCACCGCCAACGTGCCCGCTGACCAGCGCAGTGACGACGGCCCCTTCGGCCCTGTCGTCGCCGTTGATGAGACCTGCGACATCCACACCAGGCTCGCCGGGTTCGTGGGCCGCCAGGTGTGAACGTGAACTGCACACAAGGGGTAGCGGTGGCGGAGCAGGGAGGGAGGAGCGTAACTCGAAGCACCGGGCACCCTTGTCCGATAAGGTACATTATGTCAGTTAGTCCGGTTGCATCAACTGCCAGAAGAGCTTATTCATCAGATCCGAGGAGCAGCCCTCCCCTTCTGACACCGTGCCACCTGCCGAGCAAGCGAGCCTGGAGCCTACAACTGCAGGTGGATGCGGAGGGCATCGTCGACCTGCGCCATCACACTGGCTGGCGCTCGCCCGAGAACCGCTCCCACCCGCTCCACGGCAATGGAGCGAACCTGCTCGGCTTGGGCCTTGGAGTCGCGGCCCAATCCGGTCGCCGCCGCTTGCAGCAACGTCTGAAAGGCGAAGATGCGGTCGACGTTGCTGGTGACCGGGACGACCGTGATCACTCCGCGGCCCAGTCGAGCCGCCGAGGCATTCGCGCGGTCATTGCTGACGATGACCGCCGGCCGTCGCTTGTTGGCCTCGCTGCGGCGTACGGGATCCAAGTCAACGAGTCGGATCTCACCGCGCAGCATCGGTGAGCCCATCAGTCGTTGCCACGCTCCAGGTTGCCTCGTCACCCGACGCCTCCCACTCCTGCCAGGCGGATTCATAGTCCTCCCCCAGCTTGGGCAGCCGCAGCATCCGTACGGCGTGATGCAGAGCTGCGGACCTGGAGGGCAAGTCAGAGACACGGACTTACTCGTCGAGGATGGCGTCATCCTCATCCGACAGAAATGAGAGGGTTTTCTTATGCCTTCACAACGTGTTACCGGAACGCTCTACCACACCACTGCCAGCCTGCGCGCGGTCAGGGACGTCACCGTACGGGCCATCGATCGGCTGGTGAACCTGGGGCCGGAAGATCCGTGGCTGCCGTGGGTCGACGTTCCCCACGTCCTGCATCGCGGACCCATTCCATTGGTGGCCTTCAGTCGCCGACGAATAGACTCGCACCCATGACCGACGGCGACGGGAGCGATGGCGGGAGCTGGGAGCCTCGCCCAAGCGCAGAGACCGTCACCGGGGCCGACGATCCGGAACTGCACCGAACGCTGGTCGCCGCCGGGCTGCCGACCACCGGACGGTTCGGCCGAAAGGCCGGCTGGGTGAGCCGTGTGTGGGTCGGCGACGAATACGTCGTACGGCTCAACAGCAACGATCAGTTCCGCGACGCATACCGTCACGAGGCCCAAGTTGTCGCCCTGCTCGGCGACAGCGAGGTCCCCCACGCCCGACCTGTCGCCAACGGCCACGGGCCGGACGGCCCGTGGTACATCTCCGAACGACTGCCAGGCCAGACCTTGTACGCCGCGTGGCCGGCGGCGGACCCACGTACGCGCCGGTCAATCATCGAATGTCTCGGAACGGCGTTGCGCGCGCTTCATCGCGTTCCAGTCCCGGCCGACCTGCTACCACCCTGGCTGGCCAATGCGCTCAGCGGCCAAGCGTGGCCGGCGTTCCATCCGCCCGTGGTGAACGCGACGCTCCAGCAGGTCGAAGCCGCCCGGCGACTGCCCGAGCATGACCGGCGGCTGCTCACCGACGTCGCCGATTGGATCAAGGAGCGGTTGCCGCTGTTCGCCGCCGACCTTCCTGTCCTCGTCCATGGCGACCTGCACGGGTCCAATGTGATCGTCGACCAGGGACGCGTCACCGGAATCATCGACTTCGCCGAGGCGTTGGCTCAACCGTCGGACGCCGAACTCGACACCATCCTGCGTTGGTGCGCACGGGCGCGAGAATATCCACCCACACCTGACGAACAAGGCCTCGACGAGGCCATCCTCACCGACGTCCCCGGCTGGTTGCACGGTGCCTACCCGGAGCTGTTCGAACGCGAGCACCTGCGGGAACGATTGAACTTCTATGACATGTACGTCGAGCTCGCCCTCCACGCCCACCATCCCGACCCTGACGTACGCCAAGGCGCGCAGGACCGCATCACTGCGCTGCTGTCGGGCCGCAACCATCTGGATGCCCTCGTCTGGTGACGACCGACGCTGGCGCTCAGATCGTCAGGCCGGTGACCGTTTCGGCGGCATTGAGTGTGTCCTGGCCGAGCGGCTGCATACCGATCTGGATGCAGAGTAGCCCCGTCGAGAGGCGTTCGATGACCCCCCATTCCCACACCGCGACTGGATCGAGCCCGGTACGGGTGGCCAGCCATCGCGCGCGATCAAGCGGGTCGTCGGCCAGCAACTCCGCCGGGTCGCCACGCATCAGGATGCCGAGGTCATACTCCGCCTCGGCCAGGAATCCGTCAGGGTCGACCAGCTTGAATCCGCTGGCGCTCTCCAGCGCATTCAGCTCGTGCACATCGCCGTGGACCAGGACGGCCCGGTCGTCCCGGTGCGCCAGTTCGCGACGACGGGCGGCGGCGAGGGCATGATCCAACGCCCTTTCTGACGGATGGTCAAGCTCCTCCCACAACGTGACCACGAAATCGGCCAGCCATCTTGCCTTCTCCGCCCCTGTGGGCAGTCCGCAGCCCGGTGCCGGCTGCCAGATGCGCGCAGCCGTCGCACACAGAATCTCCAGCCGCCGCATCAGTGGGAGACCGAGTGCGTACAGCGGCCGCCCCAGCCGTTCCATCAACAGGGCGCCCCGGTCGGCGTCGAACTGATGGAGCATCGGACATCCATGGCCCTGGGCGAGTCGAAGCACCGTTGCCTCGTGGGCGGGATCATTCCCCGCGCCGGGCATCAGCACCTTCAGAACCGCCGGCGTACCGTCCACCC
Organism: Propionibacteriales bacterium; assembly: GCA_030453285.1. GTDB lineage: Bacteria > Actinomycetota > Actinomycetes > Propionibacteriales > Propionibacteriaceae > Carbonicoccus. Next base: position 733 of record JAKDKP010000090.1, on the reverse strand, counting down.
CGATCGCTTCGGCAACGAAGGCCTCGGAGCCACCCGCATAGGGCCGACCCACGGTGATCGACCAGTCTGACTCGAGACTGGAGACCATCGCCGGAAGTTGCTCAAGCCAGCTCACGGCGCCGACGGAGTGAGCCCTGGTGCGTACGAGGTCCGGGACCGGCATCACCATCTCACTCTTTCACGAGTCGACTCGGGCCCTTCCGTTGATGCCGCCGCCGGACGGCCGACCGCCCTTGACAGTGGGTGATCATAGGCGGAACGATGCAGGGGCCGCTGAATGAGGGCGCACCGGCACTTGCCGGGGCCATCCCCACCTCGAATCCCAATGAACTGCGCCCATGATCAACCTTGAGAACCTGCGGAAGCAGGCCAGGCAACTCGTGCGCTGGCACCACCAGCGGAATCGCGCCGGGGAGGTCGGCGTTCGGTCGACCCGTGGGAAGGGTGGTGTCCGCAGCATCTGCGCGGCTCCCCCCCCGGTCCGAGGGCACCCTACGGACGTCGAAATACGCACGATCTTGATACGCAAAGTGTCCGGTAGTGTGGCTGGGATCCCCTAGGCCATCAGGGTCAACGGGACCTGAGTGCTACCGACAAGAGTCTCCAAACCAGGTAGCACCAGCCTTCGACCCTCAGATCACCAGTCGCCAGACAGTGCGCCGGACACGGGGTGTGGCCAGACGTCGCGGCGCAGGTTTTCCGCTCGGTCGATGATTTCGCTGTCCGCCACCAA
>JAKDKP010000730.1 GCA_030453285.1 Propionibacteriales bacterium | reverse complement strand
CCCCTGGCGCCTGCCCATCAGCGCGATAGCCCATGGCAGTCCCGAGGCCGGGCAGATCGGCGCTCCGGGCCGCCACGAACTCCAACGTCTCCACCCGACCGATGCTGCCATGCCCGGCCCGATCCCGCACCAACCCCGACGTGGCGGGCAGAGCGCGCACCCGGCGGGCGGAATTTCGACCGCCGGGATGATCAACTGCCCGCCACGTGGAGAGGAGAGTCGACCCTCTTGCCTTTGTTACTGACGAGTAGCAGAATGGGTTACTGGGCGGTAACGTCGTTGCCCGACACCGATCACCAAGCACGAGGGATGGCGGCCATGAGCCACTACAAGTCGAATCTGCGCGACATCGAGTTCAACCTCTTCGAGCTCCTCGACCGCGAGGAGGTCCTGGGACAGGGTCCGTTCGCCGACATCGACCGCGAGACTGCCCAGGCCATCCTGGCTGAGGTGGACACCCTGGCTGCCAACAAGCTGGCCACCTCCTTCGCCGAGGGCGATCAGCATCCCCCGGTGTTCGACCCCAAGACCAACTCGGTCACCATGCCGCAGGCGTTCCGCGACTCCTTCCGTGCCTGGATGGATGCCGAGTTCTATCGACTGGAGCTCCCCGAGGGACTGGGCGGCAACCCGGCTCCCCCGTCGCTGACCTGGAGCGTGGCCGAACTCGTGCTGGGCGCCAACCCCGCCATCCACATGTATGCCGCCGGCCCCAAGTTCGGCCAGGTCGTGTACGAGAACGGCACGGCGCGCGACAAGAAGATCGCCCAGCACATGGTTGATCGCGCCTGGGGTGCCACGATGGTGCTGACCGAGCCCGACGCCGGCTCCGACGTCGGCGCAGGCCGTACGAAGGCCATCCGGCAGGAGGATGGCTCCTGGCACATCGAGGGCGTCAAGCGCTTCATCACCTCCGGTGAGCACGACATGACCGAGAACATCATCCATCTGGTCCTGGCCCGGCCGGTCGGCGTCGAGGGCGAGGGCGGCCCCGGCACGAAGGGGCTGAGTCTGTTCGTCGTCCCCAAGCATCACTTCGACGTCGAGACCGGAGACCTGACTGGGGAGCGCAACGGCGCCTTCGTCACCGGAGTCGAGCACAAGATGGGTCTGAAGGTGTCGACCACATGTGAACTCACCTTCGGCGGCACCGAGGTGCCGGCCAAGGGGTGGCTGCTGGGTGAGGTGCACAACGGCATCAAGCAGATGTTCCAGGTCATCGAGTACGCCCGGATGATGGTCGGCACCAAGGCGATCGCCACGTTGTCGACCGGCTACCTGAATGCATTGGACTACGCCAAGACGCGGGTCCAGGGGCCGGACCTGGCGCAGGCCTCGGACAAGTCTGCCCCGCGCGTCACGATCACTCACCACCCCGACGTACGACGATCGCTGATCACCCAGAAGTCGTTCGTCGAGGGCATGCGGTCGCTGGTGCTGTACGCCGCGACGTGGCAGGACCGGGTCACGATGGCCAAGGCGGCCGGTGAAGCAGACGAGCTGGCCGAGAAGGTCAACGATCTGCTGCTGCCGATCGTGAAGGGCTACGGCTCGGAACGGTCCTGGGTGCTGCTGGGCACCGAATCGCTGCAGACCTTCGGCGGCTCGGGGTTCCTGTCGGACTACCCGGTGGAGCAGTACGTACGGGACGCCAAGATCGACACCCTGTACGAGGGCACCACCGCGATCCAG
>JAKDKP010000729.1 GCA_030453285.1 Propionibacteriales bacterium | reverse complement strand
TCTCGGAGCGTTCCACGTCAGCGACGCTACAGGCTGATCCACCAGTGCCGGATGACGAACGAGCCGCTCCCAATCAACAGGTCGCCATGGGGTTGGCCGAGGTCGTGCTCAAGGACCTGGGCTCCGCCGCATCAACGGGTCGTCATGGGGTTGGCCGAGGTCGTGCTCAAGGACCTGATCCCCGACCGCCCCGGGCAAGCCATGCCTCGGGAGACTGGACACGTTCACGGACGGACGGTGTGGCCGACGGATCAGGGGTTGCGGTCAGCGGCAATCAGGGAGTGGGCCGGTCATTCATCAGTCGCGACCTGATCAGGAACCGCACGCCCTCCGGCGCCTCCAGGGAGAAGCCGGCACCGCGGCCCTTCACCACGTCGATGGTGAGGTGGGTGTGGGACCACACCTCGTACTGCGACTTCGACATCCACACCGGCACCGGTCGATCCAGACCGACGTCCAGGTCACCGAGGCGGATGTCGGAGTCTCCGGTGCGGAACTCCCCTTCGGGATAGCACATCGGCGAGCTGCCGTCGCAGCATCCACCGGACTGATGGAACATCACCGGCCCATGGATCTCGGTGAGGCGGCGGATCAGCTCCGCCGCCTCACCGGTCACCGCGACCCGCTCGGTCATCAGAAGAATCCGAGCTTGTCCGGGCTGTACGAGACCAGCAGGTTCTTCGTCTGCTGGTAGTGGTCCAGCATCATCTTGTGGTTCTCGCGTCCGATGCCGGACTGCTTGTATCCGCCGAAGGCCGCGTGCGCGGGATAGGCGTGGTAGCAGTTGGTCCACACTCGACCGGCCTGGATCGCCCGCCCGGCACGGAAGGCGCGGCTGCCATCCCGGGTCCACAGTCCCGCACCCAGCCCGTACAGAGTGTCGTTGGCGATCTTGAGCGCATCGGCCTCGTCGTCGAAGCTGGTCAGGGCCACCACGGGGCCGAAGATCTCCTCCTGGAAGATCCGCATCGAGTTGTCGCCCTCGAAGACTGTCGGCTGGACATAGAACCCCTCGGCCAGATCGCCGTCGAGCACATTGCGCTCACCACCGGTGAGCACCTTGGCACCCTCCTGCTTGCCGATGTCGAGGTAGGACAGGATCTTCTCGAGTTGATCATTGGAGGCCTGGGCGCCCATCATCGTCGACTCGTCCAGCGGATTGCCCTGCGTGATCGCCTCGACCCGCTTGATCGCGTCCGGGACAAAACTGTCATAGAACGATCGCTGCACCAGGGCTCGGCTGGGACAGGTGCACACTTCGCCCTGGTTCAGCGCAAACATGGTGAACCCCTCCAAGGCCTTGTCATAGAAGGCATCGGACTCGGCGGCGACGTCGTCGAAGAAGATGTTCGGGCTCTTGCCGCCGAGCTCAAGAGTGACCGGGATGATGTTCTCGCTGGCGTACTGCATGATCAATCGGCCGGTCGTGGTCTCACCGGTGAAGGCGATCTTGCGGATCCGCGGGGACGAGGCCAGCGGCTTGCCAGCCTCCACACCGAATCCGTTCACGATGTTCAGCACACCGGCCGGCAGCAGGTCGCCAACCAGTTCGGCCAGCTTGAGGATCGACCACGGAGTCTGCTCGGCTGGCTTGAGCACGACGGCGTTGCCAGCAGCCAGCGCGGGGGCGAGCTTCCACACCGCCATCAGGATCGGGAAGTTCCAGGGGATGATCTGGCCGACCACGCCGAG
>JAKDKP010000728.1 GCA_030453285.1 Propionibacteriales bacterium | reverse complement strand
GGAGTGATGAGCCCGAGAGGTCGGGCGAGGTTGTCTTCGGTGGCAAGTGGTTGCTCGGCGGGCCAGTGGGATTTGAGTTTCGCGCCGAGGCGGCGCAGGAGCATGGCGACGTCGGTGCCCTGGGCGCCGTCGTAGGTGTGGAATTCGTCGAGGACGAGGTAGCGCAGGCTCAGTGCGGACTCCGTCCAGATTTTCTGGTCGGGTACGCGCAGGAGCATCTGGTCGAGCATCTTGTAGTTCGTGAGCAGAATGTCCGGTGGGTTCGCCCGGATTGCGTCACGGTCGTTGATGAGACCATCGGCTGTGACTTTGGACCGGGTCGCGTCCCCATCGTCGCCGGTGTAGATCGCGGCCCTGATTCCGCCGAGCTGTGGGTCCTCGGTGATCATCCGAGCCAGGCGCTGGGCCTGGTCGGTGGCCAGCGCGTTCATCGGGTAGAGGATGAGTCCGCTGACTCCGGTGCCGCCATGGCGGCGGTGACGGATGACGTGGTCGAGCATCGGGTACAGGAACGCTTCGGTCTTGCCCGATCCGGTACCTGTGGTCACCAGCGTCGGCTGGGGCCGCTCCCCCTCGCCGAGGTGGGCCGATGAGAGTCGTGCGAAAGTGCGGGCCTGGTGTCCGTAGGGAGAGAATTTGCCGGGAGTGATATCGAGGGCCGCGGCACCGTCGGCCTGCGGTTCGAATGGGGTCCGGGTGCGAATATAAGGACCCTTGAAGATCCCGGTCTCGGGGTCGGTGAGGAACCGATCGAGGGCAGCTTGGACTTCTTTGTCGGCCAGGGCGAAGGTGGTGCGTAGGTATTCGCTCAGCGATTCTTGTGCTCGGCGGGCCTGGTTCGTTGGCAGGAGCTGACTCATGATGCGGCCTCCGTCGTGCGATCACTGAGGCGCTGCTCGAACTCGGCATAGGCCGCCCGCATATCGGCCTCACGGTCGAGCGTGGCAAACGGTGGCGCATAGGTGTAGGTGAACCCTTGGGCGTTCGTCGCGCTCAGCTCGTCCTCGCCCGCCGAATCGCCGAGTTTCTGCCATGTCTTCAGGACCCCGGCCGGAACCAATCATCCGTTCTGGTCATAGTGGTCGCGCTGGGTGTCGTACTTATAGAGAACGGGGAATTGCGTGCGGTAGATCGAGCAGAGTTCGTCGGCAGTGACGCCGAGCATGAGTGCCACGAGCGCATCGATCTCGACCTGCGCCTGCCGCCTATCGGCGGCCAGCCGCAAGGGTGAGTTCTCCGACCACTCATGGTCGAGGACGTCTAAGGACACGGTGTCCGGGTAGCCGTAGCCGCCGGTCCAATCTTGGTCGATGGCGTTGAGGTCGGACAGGGAGTTCCATAGATCGGCATAGGCCGAGGTCAGGGAGTTGAGGAGGAGAGCGCGGGCCGCGAGGTCTGGGGTGAGAGGGTGCTTGGGGTCCGGGAGCGGGAGGCGCTCGACAGTACTGCTTCGAATATTTGCGCGTGGTGCCACCCGAACACTGAAGTCGGCAACGAAGCTCGACATAGCACCCAAGACGAGCATCAGACTGTGCAATTCCCGTTCGGGAAATGACATCGAGTAGACACCGTCAATGTGGGCCGTACCTGGCGGAAGAATAGACGGAATCAGAGTTCGCTCACCAGTGTTTGCTGCCATCTTTCGCCAGGCGATCCGGTAGTAGTCGCGGGCGGCGGCTCGGTCTCCGTTGGGGAGGTCCC
>JAKDKP010000727.1 GCA_030453285.1 Propionibacteriales bacterium | reverse complement strand
TCCGCCGCGACGGGATGGGTCTGTTCCTGCTGGGGGTTGGCGTCGTCCTGGCGGCATGCACGTGGTTCCAATTGCCTGGCGCATTTCCCCAGGCCGTGTTTTCCGGCGTGCGGACGATCTTCGGTGCGCTGAGCTACACCGTTCCGTTGTTGATCATGGTGATGGCGTGGCGCACCCTGCGGCAGCCGTCGGCCAACGGATCCGGCGGACGGCAGGTGGTGGGCTGGAGCGCCCTGGTGCTGGGTCTGCTGGGCTTGATCAACATCGCCAAGGGTCTGCCGCGACCCGAGGACGTCGCTGCGCTGCGCGAAGCCGGCGGCATCCTCGGCTTCATCTCGTCGAGCTTGTTGTCCGACCTGTTGACCAACTTCGTCGCCGTCCCGCTGCTGGTGCTCCTCGCTCTCTTCGGTCTGGTCGTGGTCGTCGGTTCGCCCTTGCGGGACCTGCCGTCGAGGATGCGCACTGCCCGCGCCAAGCTGGCCGAGCGGCCGACCCGCATCCATGACGAGGACATGAAGTACGACCGCGACACCGCGTACGACTCCCCACTGGTCGAGGAGAAGCCCAAGCGCGGCCGTGGCCGGAAGGCCGACGCCGTCGATCCCACGCTGGTGCCCGAGCCACTGGACGGTCCGTCGGTGGCGCCCGAGGATCTTGACCAGACACGGGTCGACAACGACATCGCCTCCGAATCCGAGACGCGCGACGTCGATCCGGAGAAGAAGGGTCCGGTCACCGCAGGCCTGCCGCCTTCGGCGCTCAAGGAGGAGGACGAGGGACTGGAGCCGCCGCCGCACCAGCCCATCCCGCAGCGGGTCGAGCAGCTGCAGCTCTCCGGGGACGTGCAGTACACCCTGCCCGATTCCGAACAGCTCAAGCCTGGTTCGGTGCACAAGTCGCGCACTGCCGCCTCCGACGACGTGGTCACCCGGCTCACCGGGGTGCTCGAACAGTTCGACATCGACGCCACCGTCACCGGCTACACCCGCGGCCCGACCGTGACCCGCTACGAGGTCGAGCTCGGCCCGGCGGTCAAGGTCGAGAAGGTCACCGCACTGAGCAAGAACATCTCGTACGCCGTCGCCAGCAATGAGGTGCGGATCCTGTCGCCGATCCCGGGCAAGTCGGCGATCGGCATCGAGATTCCCAACACCGACAAGGAACTCGTGTCGTTGGGTGACGTACTGCGTTCGCCGAAGGCGCGCAATGATCATCACCCGATGACCGTGGGTCTGGGCAAGGACGTCGAAGGCGGGTTCGTGATCGCGAACCTGGCCAAGATGCCGCACCTGCTGGTGGCTGGCGCGACCGGCGCGGGCAAGTCGGGTGTCATCAACGCCATGATCACCTCGATCATGATGCGGGCCACCCCGGATGAGGTGCGGCTCATGCTGGTCGACCCGAAGCGGGTCGAACTCACCGTGTACGAGGGCATTCCGCACCTGGTCACACCGATCATCACCAATGCGAAGAAGGCCGCCGAGGCACTGCAGTGGGTGGTGCGCGAGATGGACATGCGCTACGACGATCTGGCTGCTTTCGGGTTCCGGCACGTCGACGACTTCAACAAGGCCGTCATCGCCGGCTCGGTGAAGCCGCCGGAGGGATCGGAGCGAGTGCTGGCGCCGTACCCGTACCTGCTGGTGATCGTCGACGAGCTCGCCGACCTGATGATGGTCGCTCCGCGCGATGTCGAGGACT
>JAKDKP010000089.1 GCA_030453285.1 Propionibacteriales bacterium | reverse complement strand
CCACACTGCCGCCGAGCGGGCGCGGCACGTGGAGACCGGCTCGTACCTCGAGCCGGAGCCGGCCGAGGAGGCTTCGGTCCAGGAGGGCCAGGCGGACGGTGACGATCTGCCCACCGCGCAGGCTCCCGTGGTGGAGAAGGAGGTGGAGGCGGTCGCCAAGGCCAAGGAGGCGCCGGCCACCGCGCACACCACTGCCGAGCTGATGGAGTCGCTCTCGGGCAACCCTGTCGATGCGCCGCTGTGCTTCACTTGCGGCACCAAGATGCGCCCCAGCGGATCCTGCTACGTCTGTGAGGGTTGCGGCTCGACCAGCGGTTGCAGCTGATCATGGTCTGACGTCCCGGACCTGAACACGACACGGCGTCCACTCCCGTCGGGGGTGGACGCCGTGGCGCGTCGAGCCACGACGACGGTCAGGCCTGGCCCTGCTGCCAAGCCCAGCGACGCAACAGCTGATCGTCGGCCACCAGTCGGGGATCGGAGACCGCAAGGTCGCGGTACGCGTCCAGCACGTCGCGCAGGGCGACGCCGTGGCCGGTCAGCACCGAACACACTTCACGCCCGCCTGCGTACACCTCGAATCGCCGGCCTCGCATGCGCAAGGAGACGACATCGTCGTCGCGGATCACCCGAACCGTCCTGCCCAGGGTGGTGACCCTGGTGGTGCCGGTGGAGCGGATCAGGGTGTTGGTCATCGCCACGGCCGCGAGGGCGTGCCACGCGGCGAGGGGTGGCAGCCACAAACCCAGACTGGGCTCCAGTTCGCCGCGCACCAGGCGGATCACGGCCACGGCGAGCAGCAGCACGTCGGCGGCCACGGCGATGGTCACCATTGTCACGCCCGTTCGGCGCAGTCCTTGGAATCGTACGGTCACAGAGGCGAGGGTAGTCGCGCCACGGGGCCGCACCTCACCCAGCGAGCACCGCACCGGGGGAGTCCTTGGGTGACCTAGTCTCGACGTCGTGCCGACAATCCCGCTGATCAACCGATGACGGGCGTGCTGACAGGCTTCGCCGTCCTGGGTGTCATCATCGGTGTCGGTTGGCTGTTGGCGCATCTGCGGGTGCTGGACGAAGCGAGCCAGCAGATGTTGGCCAAGCTCGCCTTCTACGTCGCCAGTCCGGCCTTGATGATCACCGTGCTCGGTGAGGCCGATGTGAACAAGTTGTTCTCGACCAACCTCATCGCCTCAGTGAGTGGTGTCGCCGTCACGGCTGTCGTGCACGTCCTGCTGGCTCGCATCGTGTTCCACCGGACACCGGCCGACACCGTGATCGGCACGTTCTGCTCCTCGTACGTGAACGCCGGCAACCTGGGTCTGCCGATCGCGGTGTACGTGATCGGCGACGCGGCCGCGATCGCGCCGATGCTGATCGTCCAACTGATGTTGCTGCAGCCGGCCGGATTGACCATGCTGGACGTGATCGAGTCCCGCGGTCGGGGGGAGATGAGCCGGGCGAGCCTCGTCCGGACCATGATCACCCGCCCCTTCAGCAATCCGATGCTGATCGGTTCGGCGATCGGGGTTCTGCTGGCCGTGACTGGCTGGCATCTGCCGGAGGTGGTGTACGCCCCCCTGGAACTGATCGCTGGTATTGCCGTCCCCGGCATGCTCATCGCGTACGGGGTGGCGCTCCGCCTCGGCCCCTTGCCCGGGCGCGGTGAACCGCCGGCCTATCTGGGGGTGATCGCGGTCCTCAAGTTGATCATCCAGCCGGCGGCGGCCTGGGTCGTCGGTGCCCACCTGGTCGGGCTCACCGGCACCGATCTCCTCGGCGTGATGATCATCGCCGCACTGCCGACCGCCCAGAACGTCTTCACCTTCGCCCTCCGCTATCGCACGGGCGTGACACTGGCCAGAGACGCGATCTTCGTGAACACCCTCGGATCGGTGGCGGTGATCATCGGGCTGGTCGCGCTGATGACCTGAACCTCACCGGAGACCTTGGGCGAGCCGTTGGAGCTTGGGTGCCTGGGCCAATAGCTCGGGACGTTCGCGGATCAGATCCGCATAGCAGGCCAGCACGTCGTCGGCGCGCACGCCGAGCGAGGTGGTGACGTGGCACTCCCGGCCGTCAGCAGCGATGATCCTGATCTCGTTCTCGGCTCGACCGAACGCGACGATGTCTTCGTCGGCAATGGTGCAGATGGTCCGGCCCCAGACCCGGTTGCTGGTCCGACCCGGCTCCCGGACCAACGTCACCGACCAGGCGAAGGCCACCGCCAGGTGCAGGGGTACCAAAAGCAGCGCCAGCAACAACCACGCCGGAGCGAAGGTGCCGTCGAGGATGCTGACGACAAGCGCCGCCACGGCTCCGATCTCGAGCAGCATCATCACCGCGGCAAGTCCGATCGCCGCCCAGCGGAGTCCCTGAAAGGTCCTGGTCACCGATACAGAGTGCCACCTGTGGGCACGGGCCATCCTTCACCAACGTGCACGGACGGCCAGTCGGCGGCGGCTCGGCACCAGCGGTGCCACACTGAACCCATGCCCGAGCATCGACCACCCCGTACGAACCCGCCGGCATCGACCAGCGATGCCGTGGCGCAGTACGCCGCCAGGCTGCCCGGCCTGCACGCCGCCACGGACCAGATCGTCGGCATGATCACCACCTTGCTGGATGACGCCGGCATCAACTACCTGAGTGTGACCGGCCGCGCCAAGAGTGTGGCCTCTTTTGCCGCCAAGGCTGCCCGGACCGTTGACGGCACACCCGTCTTCGACGACCCACTGCAGCAGATCACCGACCAGATCGGGATCCGGGTGGTCACCTACCTGATGGACGATGTCCGGGCCGCCGCCGAGCTGTTCGCCGATCAGGTCGTCGTGCTGGCCGACCGGGACATGGGGCTGGAGACCGCCAGCCAGGGCCGCTTCGGCTACAACAGTCGGCACCTGCTGATCACCCTCGACCCCGAACTTCCGGTGCCGCCCAGCCATGCCGCCCTGCGCGGGCATGCGGCCCAGGTGCAGATCCGGACCGTGCTTCAGCACGCCTGGGCGGAGTTCGAGCATGACATCCGTTACAAGGGGTCGATTCCGGCCGAACACGCCTCCGACCTGGACCGACGCTTCACCCTCGCCGCCGGACTGCTGGAACTGGCCGACCGCGAATTCTCCACCATTCGGGACCGGCTGCAGGAGGCCTTGCCTCCGCCTGCCGACGACGGCGACGACGATCCTCGGATCAGCCCGGCAGAGCTGGCGGCCTTCCTGTCGGGTCGCTACACCGACGCCGGTTGGTCCCGGACCGACCACTACGCCTGGATCGACGGGCTGCTCCTTGAACTCGGCATCACCTCACTCGCCGAGCTGGGTGCCCTGCTGCAGGAGGTGGACGACGATGCGATCACGGCCAGGATGGGGTACAAGTATCCGCCGGGCGCGGTCCGCCGGCTGGATGACACCTTGTTGTCCCGCTTCGGCCAGGACTACATCGGCCTTCACGGCAACGCCCACCGGGTCGATCTGCTCACCACGAGACTGGCGAGGCTGGTGGCCGAGGACGGCGGCGGCCCGCAGCCAGCCACTAGGGTCGGGTCATGAGCGTCTCTGCCACTGAAGTGCCGCGGCCGGTGGTGCACCGCCGCCCCTGTCTGCCCGACGTCGTACGGATCTATGAGGTGGGGCCACGCGACGGGTTGCAGGCCGAGCAGGTGATCATCGACACCGCCACCAAGCTCGAGCTCGTCGGCCGCCTTGAACAAGCCGGGCTGACCACGATCGAACTCACCAGTTTCGTCCCGCCGCGGTGGGTCCCGCAGCTCGCCGACGCCGAGGAGCTGATGGCGGCCCACCGCCGACGGCCCGATCTGCGCTACCCGGTCCTGGTGCCGAACCTCAAGGGACTGGGACGTGCGTTGGAGGCCGGGGCCAGTGAGGTGGCCGTGGTGGTGTCCAGCACCGAGGCCTTTGCCAAGGCGAACTTCGCCAACACCGTCGAGGGAGCACTCGCGTCGGCCGTCGCCGTGGTCGAGGCCGCCACCGCAGAGGGACTTCCGGTCCGGGGCTACGTGTCGATGGCGTTCGGTGACCCATGGGAGGGGGCCGTCGCGCCTACGGTTCCGGCCACCCTGGCGGCTCGACTGACCGGAGCCGGCTGCGCGTCGATCAGCCTTGGCGACACGATCGGGGTGGGGACGGCCGGCCAGGTCGCCGAAGTGGTCGAGGCCACCGTCGCCGCCGGCACCGGACGGTCGGCGCTCGCGCTGCACTTTCACGACACGTACGGCCAGGCGTTGTCGAACGTGCTGGCCGGATTGGAGGCCGGGGTCACCGAATTCGACTCCTCAGCCGGCGGTCTCGGCGGTTGCCCGTACGCCCGGAGTGCCACTGGGAATCTCGCCACCGAGGACCTGGTGTGGCTGCTGGAAGGGCTCGGCCTCGACACCGGCGTCGACCTGGCGGCACTGGTGGCCACCTCGGTGTGGATGGCCGGACGACTCGGCCGGCCGCCCGTCTCCCGAGTGGTCCGCGCGCTGGCTGGGGACGTGCGCTAGGTTCGCTGATGAAGCGATCGGCGAGGAGAAATGATGAACCAATACACCGACTTCGACCTGGACCGCAGCACGGCCCAGGCGTGGGAGGAGTTCCAGGCTCGGCTGTCGGAGGTGATCTCGGTGATCGACGACTCCGAGGACATGACGATCGGTACGGCCACCGCAGGCGAGGATCCGGCCCCGTTCGTTCGCTTCTCCGCTCCCCGACGCGAGGTCGTTCGACTCGAGGCGGCCAGCAACGCCGTCCTGGGCGAGGACTTCCAACTCGGTGCCGACCAGCTTCAGCAGATGTCCGACCTGGGGTGGGAAGATCCGTCCACCGACATCGGTCCCAACTTCTGGATCGATGGCGAACAGGCGGGCTCCGATGAGCTGGCCGCCATGGCGGTGAGCGCTCTGCGGGACGTGTACGGGGTGCAGCATCCGGTGTTCCTGGCGCCCGATCAGCTCGCCGAAATCCTGCAGCCCCGCCCGGAACCGCTTGTCGGCAGCACCGAGTTCGATGCCGAAGATGTGGTCGCCACGATTCCGGCGAGCCCCGAACACCTCGACGGGATGGTCGAGGCCGAGCTGCAGGAGATGTTCGGACATGCGCCGCTGCGCGACAGTGAGGGCGACATCGCCATCCGGGTTGGCTCCACGATGCTCTTCGTGCGGATCCCCCGTGACGGACGTGAGGTGATCGTCTTCGCCACGGTCGTCCACGACGTGGTCGGACGCTCCCGGGCGGCAGAGGTGCTCAACGACCTGAACGCCGACGCCCGCTGGGTGAAGTTCCAGATGATCCGCGATCACGTCTTCGTCACCTTGTCGGTGCCGGCCCATCCGTTCGTTCCGGCGCATCTGCACCAGGCCGTACGGATCATGAGCGAGGTCGCCGACGGCGTCGACAACGAGTTGGCCACCAAGCTTGACGGCCGGACCACCTTCGAGGACGACGGTCAGTGACCTGCGCGGGTCGGGGACAACCCATCTGACCCGGACAACCATGATCGGTAGGATCGCGCGGTGATCACGTACGACCCGGCCCTCCCGATCGCTGCACGTGTCGATGACATCGCGGCAGCGATCGAGGCGAACCCGGTGGTGATCGTGGCCGGCGAGACCGGCTCGGGCAAGACGACCCAACTGCCCAAGATCTGCCTGCAACTGGGTCGTACCGCGATCGCGCACACCCAGCCCCGACGGATCGCGGCACGATCGGTGGCCGAACGGGTGGCCTCCGAACTGGGCTCGGAGTTGGGTGACCAGGTCGGGTATCAGGTGCGCTTCACCCGGAAGGCCGGCAAGGACACCCAGCTCAAGATCATGACCGACGGCGTGCTGCTCAACGAGATCACCCACGATCGCGACCTCAAGCGCTACGACACGATCATCATCGACGAGGCCCACGAACGCAGTCTCAACATCGACTTCCTGCTCGGCTACCTCAAGCAGTTGATCACCCGACGCAGTGACCTCAAGATCATCGTCACCTCCGCCACCATCGACACCGTACGGTTCTCAGAGCACTTCGACGATGCCCCGGTGATCGAGGTCTCCGGCCGTACCTACCCGGTGGAGTTGCGCTATCGCCCCCTGCGGGAGGAGACGACGACCGCCGAGGGCGATCCGGTGATCATGGAACGGGACCAGACCGAGGCCGTCTGCGAGGCGGTCATCGAACTCCAGGGACTCAAGGGGGAGTGGGGCGACATCCTGGTCTTCCTGTCGGGGGAGCGTGAGATCCGGGACACCGCCAAGGCGCTGGCCGATGCCAAGCTGCGCCACACCGAGGTGATTCCGCTGTACGCCCGGCTGTCGGCGGCCGAACAGCATCGGGTCTTCGCCACGCACAGCGGACAGCGGGTCGTGCTCGCCACCAACGTCGCCGAGACCTCGTTGACCGTGCCCGGTATCCGGTATGTGATCGACGCCGGCACCGCCCGAATGAGCCGCTACTCGGCCCGGACCAAGGTGCAACGCCTGCCGATCGAGCCAATCTCACGGGCCAGCGCCAACCAGCGGTCGGGTCGTTGCGGCCGGACCGCGCCGGGGGTGGCGATCCGGCTCTACGCCGAGGATGACTTCGAGGCCCGGCCGGAGTTCACCGAGCCGGAGATCCTCCGTACGAACCTCGCCTCGGTGATCTTGCAGATGGCCCAGGCGCGCCTGGGCGACATTGCGCGGTTCCCTTTCGTCGAACCACCGGACACCGCGCAGATCACCGACGGGCTGCGCCTGCTGACTGAGTTGGGAGCGTTGGGTGAGGGCACCGATCGAGGCGGATCGCCCCGGCTGACCAAGGTCGGTCACCGGTTGGCCAGGATGCCGGTCGATCCACGACTTGCCCGGATGCTGATCGCCGCAGAACAGCGGCACTGCCTGAGTGAGGTGATGATCATCGTCGCCGGGATGAGCATCCAGGATCCGCGCGAACGGCCGACCGAAAAGGCTGAGCAGGCGAGCGCCCTGCACCGTCGGTTCTGGGCACCGGCTCCCGATCCGGCCGGCGAGCAGAACGCTGACGAACGACCCGACCCCGACGGCAGCGACTTCATTGCCTGGCTGCGGTTGTGGGAGTACGTCCGGACGCGGCAGCGCGAGCTGTCGGGCAACGCGTTCCGGCGGATGTGTCGAGACGAGTTCCTGCACTTCCTGCGAATCCGGGAGTGGCAGGATCTGCACGCCCAGCTCCGCGACGTCATGCGTGAGCTCGGGTTGGACCGCAACAACGAGTCTGCTGATCACGATGACATCCATGCCGCCATCCTGTCCGGGTTGTTGTCCCAGGTGGGTCTGGCAGACCTGCGCGACGACAAGCCGGCGGCGCCCGGTCGTGGTGCTCGCAAGGATCGACGACGCGGGCCGCGCGAGTACCTCGGCGCCCGCGGAGTGAAGTTCGCGATCAATCCGGGCTCAAGCGTGGCGCGGATCCAACCGCCGCTGGTGATGGCCGGTGAACTGGTGGAGACCACTCGGCTGTGGGCGCGCAGCGTTGCCGGAATCGACGCCCGCAGCGTCGAGGAGGTCGGCGCGCACCTGATCAAGCGGCAGTACGCCGAACCGCACTGGTCGGCCAAGCGGGGAGCGGTCGCCGCGTACGAGACGGTCAGCCTGTACGGGG